>CAMYJN010000409.1 GCA_947258625.1 uncultured Polyangiaceae bacterium
AGCTGCTGCAGAAGGCGTGGGCACTCAACGTCAGTCCCGCCGAGGCTCGGCTACACAAAGCGGTCTTTCCGGTGTCACGCAGAATGGCGTTCAAAGCGCTTCAGGTGAATCCGGAGGCGGGTGCGGCGAGCGAGAAGATCGTTCGGAACTTCCTCAAAGAGCAGGATTCATCGTTTCGCGACCCAACCCGGTTCTTGGTGGGCGACACGTTCACCTTGGCCGACCTGACCATGGCGTCGATGCTTTCGCCACTGGCACGACCGGCAGAGCACCCGTTCTACCCTCGAATGGCGTATGGCAAGGCCGGGAATGCGTGGGTCGAGAAGATGCAGGGTTACCGGATGATCGACTGGGTGCGAGGCTGCTACGCACGGCATCGCGCACCATGAGCGCATCGCGTTGAAGCGGCTCGCGAATGACATGGTCGCTCGCAGCTTGTCACGGGATATCATGGCGCCCAGCTCGAACGCATGGGCGACGGCAAGGAACCGGACGCGCAGCTCTCACCGTTTCGCGCGACGACGCACTACCTCGGTGCCCAAATGGCGGGCTTCGTTCGACTCAAGCGAAGGCCGGCGTTGCTGAAGCAACTCCTGGCCGAAACCTAGGGGCTGCGCGATTTCGGCGGAGCGCTTCGAAGCTCGAGCAAACCAACCCGGGCTGAGGTAGACTCGGCGCCATGCCCAAGCTCAAGCTCGCGTACTTTGACATTCACGGCGGCCGCGGCGAACCGGCGCGCCTTGCCATGTACATCGGCGGCGTTGACTTCGAAGACAAGCGCATCAGTTTTCGGCAGTTCGGCGATGCTCATTCGGGCTTCCCGTTCAATCGCGTCCCGATGCTCGAAATCGACGGAATCGAGTTGAGTCAGTGCAACGCGATCAACCGCTACGTCGGCAAGCTTGCCGGGCTCTACCCGACCGATCCGCTTCAAGCTGCGTTTTGCGACGAGGCGATGGACGCCGTCGAAGACATCGTCTCCAAGGTCGTGGCTACGTTTCCGATCGAAAACGAGACTGAAAAGAAGGCTGCACGCCAAGCGCTCGCCGACGGACCGGTCGCGGTCTACCTCCGGCGGCTGCAGGCGCTGCTCGAAGCGCACGGGGGTGAATACTTTGCGGACGGAAGGCTGACGGTCGCCGACCTCAAAGTCATGGTCTGGGTTCGAAGCCTTCGCTCCGGGGTTTTGGACCACATGCCCCAAGACCTTCCCGACACGTTGGCGCCGCTGCTCGTCGAACACCTCAAGAGAATCCAGAGTCTCCCGAAAGTCCGCGAATACTACGACCGCTTTTCATGAGCAACTGGCGATCATCATCGACATGGACGGTCCCCGACTACTCATCTTCGACATCAACGAGACTTTGCTCGACCTCGCTGGGCTGCGCTCGATTTTCTCAGAGGCGCTTGGCGGCGGGGAGAGCGTGGCGGAGTGGTTCTTCCGACTGCTCCACGGCAGCCTGGTGGCCAATGTAACCGACAGCTTCCGTTCGTTCGAGACGATCGGCGTCGAGGCCTTGCGCGCCGTCGCGCTGAGGCAGGGTCAGGAGCTCTCTGACCGCGACGCGCGCCATCTGGTCGACGGATTTCGCTCACTACCACCGCATCCCGACGTTCCCGGCGGGCTTTCTCGACTGGGGGCGGCGGGTTTTCGACTGATCGCGCTATCGAACGGCTCGGCGTCTGGCATCCGAAGCCAGCTCACTCACGCCGGAATCGTCGATCGCTTCGAACGCATCGTCAGCGTAGAGGAGGCCAGCCGCTTCAAGCCCGACCCGGCTCCCTATCGGTTGGCGCTCTCGCGTCTCGGCGTAGAGGCTGGGCAGGCCATGATGGTTGCCGCGCACGACTGGGACATCATCGGAGCCCGCGCCGTAGGTATCCCCGGCGCGTTCATCACGCGCCCAGGGGTGGTCTGGACGGTTCCACACCCGCGACCCGACCTGACCCCAACCAACATCGAGGAGCTTGCCGCGGAGCTCGGTGCATGAAGGAGACCCGGTGGCGATTCGACCGGCCTCGTTGTGGGTTTTCGCGATGTGCTCCTCAAGTGCTTGAAATCATAGGGCCGGCAGGCGGGGGAGCGTGTCCCCGTTGGCCGGTTCAGAGGACGGTTTCTGGGTCGCCCTCGTCTTCGCTTTGGGCCTGCTCCAGACGGAGGCGTCGGATGCGGCGGCGACTGACGTCTAGGACGGTTGCCACGTAGGGCCCCACGAGCACCTGGTCGCCGGGCTTTGCCATGCGTCCGAGGCGCGCGGTCACGTGGCCGCCGATGGTGTCCTCGTCCTCAGCTTCGTCTTCGCTGAGCTCGAAATCGAGCCTGTCGCAGGTTTCGGGGAGGGACATGCGGCCGGCGATTTCGTAGACGCCCTCTTGCACCTCTTGAAACTCTCGGGCCATCTCGTCGAACTCGTCGCCGAGCGGGCCCACGATTTCCTCGAGTGCGTCTTCCCGGAATGCCAAACCGATGACAGTCCCGCGCTCGTCCACCACGGCCGCACAGTGTTGTTGGTTCGTCTGCAGCTCGATGAGAAAATTGGAAATCGACATGGTGTCAGGGACAAAAATTGCGTCTCGGGCCAGAGCGCGAAAATCAAACGCCTTCCCGTCGAGGACTTGTTGCATGACGTCTTTGGTGTGTACGAAGCCGATGATCGTGTCCAAACCGACCTCGCAGAGCGGCAAGCGGCTGTGGCCACTGTCCCGAATGACCGTGACGTTTTCCTCGTCGGGGCGGCCCATGACGAGGTATGCGACGTCGATGCGTGGAACCACGATGTGCCGGACCTCGAGCTCCATGATTCGAAACACGTTGCCGGTGACGTCGTGCTCGAGCTTCGAGAGGTGCCCTGCCGCCCAGGAAAGCGCGAGCATCGATCGAATCTCATCCGAGGTGTGTGTGGCCTCGTCTCCGTGATGCGCCGGCAAGCCCGCCATGCGCAGCAACCGGTTGGAGATGCTGTTGATGACGACGATGAACGGCCTGAAGACCCAGGTGAAGAGCTTCAGCGGCAGCGCCGTACGGAGGGCGGTTGATTCGGCCCGGCGAAGCGCCCACATCTTCGGTGCCTGTTCGCCCACCGTCATGTGCAAGACGGTGATCACGGCGAAGGCAATGGTGATCGAGACGATCGGGACCCAGGTCGCATCCGCGGCGACTTCGATACCGAGCCCACCGAGCGCTGCGATGAGCAACACCGACACGGCGGGCTCCCCCAAGGCGCCGAGGATCAGGCTGGCCAGGGTGATCCCGAGCTGGCACGCCGAAAGGTAGCGGTCCATGTGCTTGAGGATGTGCTGGACCACAACGGCGCTTCGGTTTCCTTCCTTCGCAAGGTTGTCGATGCGCGTCGCACGAACCTTCACGAGCGCGAACTCGGTGGCAACGAAAAAGCCATTGAGAAGCACGAAGAAAAGAGTTGCTCCCAAGCGCCAGGCAATCCCGACCGCATCTAACTGGGTGTGCGGATCGTTCATGAAATGCGACTCCCTTGACTCTTTGACGTTTTGGCCATCTTGCTCCTCTATACCAGCTTCTCGAT
>CAMYJN010000410.1 GCA_947258625.1 uncultured Polyangiaceae bacterium
GCTCTTCGAGCATCGTGTCGTCGTAGCCAAAACCGATCAGCCAGCCATCTCCTGGTTGTTCGGTGTTGGTCCGGCGGAGTGCGTCGAGCGCCTCCGGGATCGTCTTCACGGTGCCAATCGGTGGGCTGTTCAAGTCTGCCGCAACCGCGACGAGTCCGGCTCCGGGGAAATGGCCGTGGGCTTCGATGAACCCAGGAACGACCGTTCGCCCGTCGAGGTCCAGCACGACGTCGGCGTTCGGCAGCCAACTGGCCACGTCTTCGTCGCTGCCGACCGCCACGATCCGGTCCTCTTCGATCACGAGGGCGGTTGCCTGCTTGCTCTCCGGGTCCATCGTGAGGATCCGGCCGTTGGTCCAGACCTGAAGCCCGGGCGGTGAAGGGTGGAGCCGCAGCCAAGCGAGGCCTCCGGCGACGACGACGAGAGCGACGAGCCCGACGAGGGCCCAAGCGATTCCCCGGATGATCTTCTTCACGGCGGCCATGCTACGCCCGGGGAAGGAGCCGTCGCAACGGTCCATTTGTGAGATCAATGACATCGGCGATCTCGTGCCGGTAGCCCCGAATCTCATTTTTCGAATGCAAAATCCGCCGTTTTGCGAGAACATCAGCCTTTCCCGTCCTCGAATAGGAGAACGCCCATCTCCCGGTCCCAAGTAGTTTCGCTCGTGTTGCTTGCAGGGTGGTTCACCCTAGGTGGCCTCCAAACAGTGGCCCACGCGGCCGACGAGCCCGGCACCGCCGCCCGCATCCTGGGCTATTGGCAGCGAGGCGAGGGCGAAGCGATCATCGAGGTCACGCGGCATTCGGCCGGCTACCACGGCGTGATCGTCAGCAGCGAGCGCCGACCGGAAACCGTGGGCATCGTCGTGTTCCGCGAGCTTCACTACGACGAGGAAGCAGGGGCCTGGCACGGCCGGGCATACTCGATCAAGCGCAAGCGCGAAGTTCCAATCGACATCGAGGTCCGTCACGCCAACCAACTCGAGCTCACGGCGCACATCTTGTTTTTCAAGAAGCGCGTTCAGTTCAAACGAATACCGGACGCCCAGGTGGCGGGTCTTCAGGTCGCGGAGCGCTGACGAAGAATCGAAAGGGGGAAGATCGATGAAGTGTTGGATGCGCTGGTTGATGGGTGTTCTGGTTTTGGCCACTGCGGCCCCTGCGCTGGCCTTCGAGGGCGAAATCGCAGCCAAGTCGATCGGCGACACGCCCAATGGCGCCGTTCAACTCGAAATCTACGTCGCCAAAAATGGAGACCTGCGCGTAGATACGTCGGCGAAGGGCCCGAAGGGTCAGGCGAATCGTGCCTCGTACATCAAGCCGGCGAAGGGCAAGTACGACTACGCGCTCGACCATGACCGAAAACAGGCCACCAAAATCCCAAAAGACACGATCACGAAAATGGCCCAGAGCCAAGCGGATAAACAGGAGAGCAAGAAAGCGAACGTCGAGATTAAAAAGATCGGCACGGACACCGTCGCTGGGCAAAGCACCCGCCACCTTCGCGTCATCGACAAGGATGAAGGGAGCACTGCCGACCTCTGGCTGAGCGACCGGTACCCGGCGAGGCTCTGGCAGCGGATCTTCTCGTTCGGCGGCGACGGCGGGAAGAGCCCGTCCAGCGGATGGACCCAAGTCATGGAGAAGGAGTACGGCTTCAAGCCCGGATTCGTCATGAAGATGCTTTCGAAAGACAAGGGAGGCCGGCAAAGCGGCTTGGAAGTGATCCGGATGCAAGAGAAGAAGGTGGCCGCAGGCAAGTTCGCCGTTCCGGCCGGCTACAAGGTGACCGACGTCCCCGACATGCCGGAAGGCATGCCGAACATGAAGATGCCAACCACCGAAGAAGAAGCCGAGAAGATGCGCGAAGAGTGGATGAAGAAGATGCAGGAGCAGCAGCGCTGAGTCGGCCAGAGCACCAAGGGCCTCGCGCTCCTAGCGTCGCTGCTAAAAAACGACGACCACGCGGCCCGGTCCCCGACGTTCTTCGATGAATGCGTGCGCTTCGGCGACGTCCTCGAGCGCAAAGCGCGCGCCAATTGGTAAGCCGACCCAGGCTTGTTCGAGCGCGGTACTCAAATCCTGCGCGGCCTCGCGTTTGGCCTCGAGCGGAAAGTCATCACTGCCGAGGAAGAACACGCGCACGTTTTTGAACACCAGAGGCCAGAAAGAAATCGTCGCCTCAGGCGCGTTGCTCGCGTAGGCCGCGATGGAGCCGCCGAGCTTGAGCATCTGTTCGTCGACAGCGACGTTGGCCGCGAAGGCCACCTCGACGATGTGGTCGACGCCGTCTGGTGCGAGGGCCGTCACCGCTTCGACGATCTTCTCTCCCGAGTGCACCACGTGGTGCGCCCCGGCTTCCTTCGCAGTCTCCGACTGGCCCGCGCGCTGCACCGTGGCGATGACGGTAGCGCCAGCGAGCCGCGCAAGTCGGACGGCGCAGGCGCCAACTGCCCCCGCGCCCCCTTGGACTAGAACCGTGCGTCCGTCGACCGATCCGCCCGCATGAATCGCCCGGTGTGCCGTGAGCCCGGGAATCCCGAGCAGCGCGCCCTGCTCAAAGCTCGCGTCTGCTGGCAACTCCGATACTTGCCCTTCGGGAACGACGCATAGCTCGGCGGCGGTCCCATAGGGTCGGTAGCTCTGGGCGCCGAAACACCAAACGCGCTTTCCAATCCACAGAGCGTCAACGCCGTCCCCGACTTGGTCGACGGTTCCTGCCCCATCGCTGTGCGGCACGACGCGCGGGTAGGGCATCCCAACCCCGAACGTGTCCTGCCGCTTTTTCACATCGCCGGGATTCACTCCCGAGGCCACAACACGAATCCGAAGCTCACCCGCTCCCGGGTTCGGTTCGGGCATCTCGCCAACGACCAGCGACTCACCCGGGGGCCCCTGTTTTTCGTACCATGCCGCTCTCATACGCTCCTCCGATGGGAGGCGACGGTATCACGACCGTTGGGGTGGATGGCTCAGAGCGGCCGGGAGACCCAGCCGTGCTTCCACATCCACAGCAAGAGCCGCTCTCGTAGGACCATCATGGTCGAGTGGCTTGGGGGATGAGCTCGGGGCATGGCACCGCTAGTAAGCAAAAGGCATGCCGCTCAATTCTGCGGTCGATCGGTGCCGGCTCGGCCGCGTGTGTGACCGTGAGGCACAATCCCTGTGGCGCCGATGGCACAGTCTGCTCACACGGCCAGAGACAGCCCTGCTCGACATCGACAGGACGCAGCTATGATATCCTCGCCCGATGCCATTTCTCGTCGGTTGCTTGGCGCTCGGCACGCCGCGTTTCGCCATCGTCTTGGTCGTCATCTTCAGCGACTACATCGGGACTGCGTACGAGACGACGATCTGGCCCCTGCTCGGGTTCTTCTTCATGCCGATGACGACGCTTTCCTATGCCTTTGCCATCAACAGCAACGGCTCGGTGGACGGCATGTATCTCGTCCTCGTCGTCGTGACGGTGCTGCTCGATCTCGGCTTGGTGGGGGCGGGCTCGAAGACCAAATGGAGGGATTGAGTCCGCAGCCGGCTAGG
>CAMYJN010000411.1 GCA_947258625.1 uncultured Polyangiaceae bacterium
ATCGAAGAACTCCTGGACGGCTTCGAGCGGCGCATCGATCAGGTCCTGCATGTCGCCGATCGTCGAGTGCGCGTAGGGCCAGTAATCGCCGTACGCCAGCTCGTTGATGCGCAGCATGCTCGGGATGTAAGGCTGGTTGTCGATTCGCTGGCGGCGCTCTTCCATGACGGTCATCCGCTGGTTCTCGAAGTTCTCCTGGGTGATCGCCAGCGATCGCATTCGGTCCGCTTCGAGCCAGAGCCCCAGGGCGAGCTCGTTCGAGGGCAGGGTCTCGAAGTAATTGGTGCGGTCGTTGCTCGTGGTGCCGTTCGCGCTGCCCCCGCGGTTGATGATTAGGCTGAAGTGCTCGCCCTTGCCGACGTTGGCCGAGCCCTGAAACATCATGTGCTCGAACAGATGCGCGAAGCCCGAGCGCCCCTTCGCCTCGTTTCGTGAGCCGACGTCGTAGTAGACCGAGATCGCCACCGTAGGGACCGTATGGTCCTGGTTCATGACTACGCGCAGGCCGTTTTCGAGCGACGCTCGGCTCACCTCCAGATTGGAGAGCGCGACTGCATTCTGTTCCGCGACCGCATCGGTTCCTACGAAGAGAGTCGCGGCGGCGACCAGCACCCCCCATGCTGTACCCATCAGTGTCCGGTTCATCTGACTCCCATCAACGCGAGAAACGCGGAAAAGCTTCCAAGGTCGCTACCACATTCACCCCTGAGGGCAATGCGGTTGACGGCGGTCCGGCTTTTGCGACACTCCCCGACCCGCATGACCGCCGCAGTGTTATCGATTGGCACCGAGCTCACCCGTGGTGAGTTGGTTAATACAAACGCCGCGTGGCTCGGCGAAGAACTCACCAAGCTTGGGTTCGACGTCGTCGAGCACGCCACCGTCGACGATCGACTCGAGCGAATCGTGACGCTCATTCGACGCTTTGCAGAGACGAACCGAGTCGTCGTCGTGACGGGCGGGCTCGGGCCGACGTCCGATGATCTCACCACCGCGGCGGCGGCCTCGGCCGGAGGCGTCGAGCTTCGCCGTGACGAACGCGTCGTCGAAGGGATTCGGCAGAAGTTCAAAGCGTTCGGTCGGGTGATGCCCGAATCAAACGTCAAGCAGGGCGACTTTCCCGAGGGCGCGCAGGTCCTCCCAAACCCGGTGGGCACCGCGCCGGGCTTTGCATTGGGTCTCGGAGAAGCGCGGTTCTTTTTCGTTCCGGGCGTGCCGCGGGAAATGAAGCACATCTTCCACGAATCGATCGTGCCGGCGATCGCCGCGCTCGCCGAGCCCCGAACCCATCAGGTGCACATCCGCACATTCGGAATGACGGAGTCCGGTGTGGCTCAGGCGCTTCGTGGGCTCGAGGACAAGCACGAAGGCTTGACCCTCGGCTATCGCGCGCACTTCCCGGAGATCGAGGTGAAGGTCCACGTGCGCGCCGACTCCGCAGCGGAAGCCGAACGGCGATCTGAGGCCATTGCCAACGAGGTGCGTACGCTTCTCGGCGATGCGGTCTTTGGGGGCCGCGCGGATTCCTTCCCCGAAGCGGTGGGCAAGGCCCTTCGAGACAAGGGCAAGACGCTGGCCGTGGCCGAATCGTGCACCGGGGGGAGGGTGGGCGAAATGCTCACCCGGGTGTCCGGCGCCTCGAACTACCTGCTGCTCGATGCCGTCGTCTATGCGAACAGCGCCAAGGAGGCGGTGCTCGGCGTGGGCGAGGAGATCCTGCGGGCGCACGGTGCGGTGAGCGCGGAGACCGCGGCGGCCATGGCCGAAGGGGCACTACGCGTTGCGGGCGCCGATATCGCGGTTTCGATCACCGGGATTGCCGGGCCCGAAGGCGGCACCGAGGACAAGCCGGTCGGGACGATTTGGTTTGGCCTGGCGCGCCGCGGCGAGAGGACGATCACCAAACACCGAAAGCTTCCTTGGGGACGCGAACGGGTTCAGATCTTGGCGTCCTACGTGGCGCTCGAGCTCGTGCGGCGCGCCGCTCTAGGGCGCGACCTCGACCTCGCCGAGCGCTGAGCTGAGTCCTTTGTCGCGCGCGCCACATCGGGCTGCTCTCGCTGCCGAGGGCTGGTCGGGGTAGGCTACGGTCCCATGCAGGCTCGGGGGGAGTCATCGGCTGCTTTGTCGCCAATCCTCTGACACGAACTTGGGGCACGAACTTGACTAGTGTAATCAAGCCGACTAGACGGGTGTTCAGGTAGTTTCACCCAAAGGAATTCACGCCATGGCCGACTCGAACCGCGAAAAAGCCCTCAACCTAGCCCTCGGAACCATTGAGAAAGCCTACGGAAAGGGCGCGATCATGCGCCTGGGCGATGAATCCTACAAAATCCAGATCCCGGTGATTTCCAGCGGGGCGATCTCCCTCGACCTCGCGCTCGGCGTGGGGGGCTATCCGCGGGGCCGCATCGTCGAGATTTATGGCCCGGAGTCGAGCGGCAAGACGACGCTGACCCTCCATGCGATCGCCGAGTGCCAGAAAAAAGGCGGCATTGCGGCCTTCATCGACGCCGAGCATGCCCTCGACCCGAACTACGCTCGTAAGCTGGGCGTGAACGTCGACGAGCTCCTGGTCAGTCAGCCGGACAACGGCGAACAGGCTCTCGAAATCGCCGACACCCTCGTCCGCTCGGGCGCGGTCGACATGATCGTCATCGACTCGGTGGCAGCTCTGGTCCCCCGGGCCGAGATCGAAGGCGAGATGGGCGACAGCCACGTTGGCCTTCAAGCGCGCTTGATGAGCCAGGCGCTTCGAAAGCTCACTGGCAACCTTCAGAAGAGCCAAACCACATTGTTCTTCATCAACCAAATCCGCATGAAAATTGGCGTGATGTTCGGAAGCCCCGAAACGACCAGCGGTGGCAACGCGCTCAAGTTCTACGCCTCGCAGCGTCTCGACATTCGCCGCATTGGAACCATCAAAGTCGGCGACGCGGCGGTCGGGAACCGTTGCCGCGTCAAAGTCGTCAAAAACAAGCTTGCACCTCCGTTCCGTCTTTGCGAGTTTGACATCCTCTTCGGGAAGGGCATCAGCCGCACCGGCGACGTGCTCGATCTCGGCGTCGAAGCCGGCATCATCAACAAGTCGGGAGCTTGGTACAGCTACGGTGAAGAGCGCGTCGGCCAGGGCCGCGACAACGCGCGCACCTTTCTAGAAGAGCATCCCGACATTCTCGCGGCAGTGGAGCTCAAGCTGATGCAGAAGCACGGTCTCATCGAAGAGGACCAGCCCACCTCGCCAGAGTCTGAGGAACCCAAAGCAGCCGCGCCGGCGCCCGCCAAGAGCGGCGCGAGTAAACGCCCGCGGCCGAACTGAACGCGTTTTCCGAGCCGGCAGTCGTCAATCCTTTCGAATCCTGGATTCGGCCACGAAAAAGCCTTCAAACTATTGAAATTACATGGTTTTGCTGAAAAGTAAGCATTGACTTTCGGGCCGGCTTTTGCTATACAGATCACGTGCACGGAGTTGGTTGCACACCCCGTGACGAACGGTTCCCTGCCCGCGCTCCTGGCGCGGGTTTTCGTCGTTT
>CAMYJN010000412.1 GCA_947258625.1 uncultured Polyangiaceae bacterium
GCTCGTCGTCGCAAACCAGGTCTTGGGCGGCTCGGCGGCGTCCAGGCTCTTCATGGACCTTCGCGAAAAGCGCAGCCTTACCTACGGCGCGTACAGCGCGATTAGCGGGCGCGTGGAGATTGGCCCCTTCGTCGCCTATGCCTCGGTACGAACCGAGGTGACCAACGAAGCGCTCGGCGCGTTCTTCGAGCACCTCGAGCGAATCAACCAAGAGCCCGCCGAACCGGAAGAGCTGGTGAACGCAAAGCGGTACTTGAGCGATTCGTTCCCGCTCAAGGTCGACACGCCTGGCAAGCTTTCCGAGCTGGTGGTGGAGCTGCGGACCTTCGGGCTGCCCGACGACTACTGGGACCGCTACCGCCAGTCGATCCGAAAGACCAGCGCCTCCGAGGCGCAGTACGTCGCGCGCAACTACATCCGGCCCAAGGACGCCCTGGTCGTGATCGTCGGCCAAGCGGCGGACTTTGCGCAATCGCTACAGCAATTCGGACCGGTGACCGTGGTTTCCCCCGACGGCGAGCTGAAGGCGAAGTTCGAGGACAAGCGTCCGAAATCGAGCAGCTCTGGTGCACAGCGCGGCCCCATCCAGTAGAGTCAGACCATGTGCGGAATCGTCGGTCATGTAGGTGACGAGCAGGCCACACCGATCCTGCTCGATGGGCTTCGGCGGCTCGAATACAGGGGTTACGATTCGGCGGGCCTCGCCGTTCACGCCAAAGACGGCATCGAGATCGTTCGCGCGGTCGGGAAGCTTCGAAACCTCGAAAAGGCGCTTCTCAAGGAGGGGCTTCCCGGCACCGTTGGGATCGGGCATACCCGCTGGGCGACGCACGGCCGCCCCTCGGAGGTCAATGCGCATCCGCACGTCGCCGGCCCGGTTGCCGTCGTCCACAACGGGATCATCGAGAACCACCTGGAGCTGCGCGCCGAGCTCGAAGCCGGCGGCTTCACGATGAGCAGCGACACCGATACCGAGATCATCGCGCACCTGATCCACCGCGAGACCAAAGCGGGACACGAGCTGGTGACCGCGATTCGCCGCGCGCTCGGGCACGTCGAGGGGGCGTATGCGATCGCGGTGCTTTCGGAAAAGGAGCCGGGCCGCATCGTGGTCGCGAAGAACGCGAGCCCTCTCGTGATTGGAGTGTCCCAGGGTGCGACTTACTGCGCCAGCGACATTCCCGCGCTTCTTCCGTACACGAACCAGATGGTGTTCATGGAAGACGGCGAGATCGCAGTGCTCGAAGCGGAGGGTTTCACGCTGACCAAGCTCGACGGCACTGAGGTGAGCCGGCGCCCACGCAGCATCTCCTGGTCGCCGGTTATGGCCGAGAAGGACGGCTACAAGCACTTCATGCTCAAGGAAATCTTCGAGCAACCCCGCGCCCTCGAGGACACCTTGCGGGGCAGGCTCGACCGCGAGAACGCCGACATCGCGACCCCTGAGATCGGACTCCGCGACGAGGACGCCAAGAGCATTCGAAGGGTGATCTTACTCGCCTGCGGTACCAGCCATCACGCGACGATCGCAGGCCGGTACTGGCTCGAAGAGCTCGCGAAGGTTCCGGCCATCACCGAGCTTGCGAGCGAGTTTCGAGGTCGGGACGCGGTCATCGGCGAAGGCGACCTGGTGATCGCGGTCAGTCAATCGGGCGAAACCATCGATACTCTGATGGCGGCCAAAGAGGCCAAGGAGCGCGGAGCCAAGGTCCTGGCCATTGCGAACGTCAACGGCAGCGCGATTCCCCGAATGGCCGACGCGAGCTTCTACACGCACGCCGGGCCGGAGATTGGAGTCGCCTCGACCAAATGCTTCATCACGCAGTTGGCGAATCTGCTGATGTTCAGCATTTGGCTCGGCCGGCGTCGCGGCGCGATCGACGATGAGCAGGCCGGCGAGCTCGTCGAAGGGCTGGCGCGAATTCCGCAGGTCATCAGCGAGCGGCTACGGATGACCCATCTGACGATCAGCGACATCGTTCGAGACTACGCCGACGCCCGAGACGTACTGTTCCTCGGTCGCGGCCTCAGCTACCCGATGGCGCTCGAGGGCGCTCTCAAGCTCAAAGAGATTTCCTATGTGCATGCGGAGGGCTACGCCGCGGGCGAGATGAAGCACGGGCCCATTGCGCTTCTCGACGCGCGCGTGCCGGTGATCGTGCTCATGCCGAAGGACAAACACTACGAACGCGTCTCGAGCAACCTACAAGAAGCGCGTGCGCGCGAGGCGCGAGTCCTCGGCGTCACCGTCGAAGGCGACACACAGGGGCAGGCTCTTTGCGAGCGTTTCGTCGAGGTTGCCGAAACGCACGAAGCGCTCAGCCCGTTCGTCATGGTCGTCCCTCTGCAGCTCTACGCGTACTGCGTGGCGGACCACAAAGGCACCGACGTGGATCAGCCGCGCAACCTCGCCAAGACCGTCACCGTGGAGTGAGGCGCGGGATGAAGGTTGGCCTCGTCACTACAGGCTTCCCACGTTTCGAGGGCGACTGCAGCGGCGCATTTCTCCTGACCGTGGCCCGGGCGATCGTCGCGCAGGGTCATACGGTTCGCGTCCTGGCCCCGGAGCCGCGGGGTTCCGGCCGAGCCCCGCGCTGGCCGGGTATCGAGGTGCGCTGGGTCCCCTATGCGCGGCCCAAAGCCCTGCAGCGATCTTTCTATGGGAGCGGGGCGCCGGACAACTTGCGCCTACGGCCTGCGCGGTGGCTCGGCGCTTTGTCCTTCGCCGCGGCGCTCTACCGTGCATCGAGGCGCGAGCTCGCGGACTGCGATGCTCTGCTCAGCTCCTGGTGCATTCCAAGCGGCTGGGTCGTTTCGAGAATGGCTGGAGGACGCCCACATCTTTGTCTCTGCCACGCGACCGATGTCCGCTGGCTCGCGAAGATGCCTAGAGGCCAAGCGGTTGCACGCGAGATCGCCGACGGAGCCAGCTCGATCTGGTTTCTGAGCGCAGGGCTTCGCGAGCGCTTCTTGGAAACAGCGCGAGTCGATCCGAGCCAGGTTCGCAGCCACATCGGCCCCATGCCGATCGAGTCGCCCCGGGAGCTGGCGGAACCCCGCCCGGAGATACGCCGCCGCCTGGGCATCGAAGGCTTCACGTTGCTCTTTTTGGGGCGCCTCGTACCCGTCAAAGGCCTCGCGGAGCTCCTTCACGCCATCGCTGCGTTTCCCAGGCCCGTCAGCATCCGGATCGCCGGAGACGGCCCGGAGCGCAACGAGCTGCGCGTGCTGGCGCAACGCCTTGGAGTCGACGCGATCTTTGAAGGCTGGGTTTGGGGCGAACGAAAAGAAGCGCTCTTTCGCGCTTGCGACGCCATCGTGGTGCCCTCGAGGCCGCTCGACGGCCTGCCTACGGTCCTGTTCGAGGCTCAGGCACGCGCGCTACCGATCATCGCCACCGAAGCGGCTGCGATCCCTGCGCGAATGCGGAGTCACCCGGACGTCGAGCTCGTCCCCGCAAACGATCGCATCGCCCTGCGGCAGGCGATCCTCCGGGCTCATGACCGTAGCGCCGCCGAGCCTT
>CAMYJN010000413.1 GCA_947258625.1 uncultured Polyangiaceae bacterium
CTTAGGCCTCCTGATCAGTGGCGATTCTTTCACCGCCGAAGCGCGTGCGGAGGCAACGCATCAATTGAGAATTGCGACTTTGGCCCCGCGCCAATCCACGCTCGGCGAAGTGTATCAAAACCTCAAGGTCGAGATGAGGAAGCGCACCAACGGCCAAGTGAACATGAAGATGTACTACGGTGGTGTCGCCGGCGACGAGATCACGGTCGTTCGCAAGATGCGTGTCGGCCAGCTCGATGGCGCTTTGATCACGTCCACCGGCCTCTCCGCGCTCGTTCGCCAGGTGCTCGTCATGGAAGCACCCGGGCTCATCCGGAGCTATCCGGAGCTCGACGCGGTGCGCGAGGATCTCGCACCGCAGTTCGAAGCCATGTTCGATAAGGCCGGGTACACGCTCGTCGCCTGGGGCGATGCCGGAAAGACCCGGATTTTCTCTACCCATAAGATCGTCGGGCCCACGGACTTGCAGAAGGTCCGGCCCTGGGTCTGGCGTGACTCCGCGACGATGAGGGCGTTCATCAAGGCTTCGGGTGCCAACGGCGTGTTGCTCAACCTGCCCGAGGTCTACTCCGGCTTGCAGACCGGAATCATCGACACGATCATCGCGTCCTCCGTCGGCGTGCTGGCCTTCCAGTGGCACACGAAGCTCAAGACCATGGCCAAGCAGGCCGGGGGTATCGTTACCGGAGCCTTCGTCATCAGGAAGGAGCATTTGGCCACGCTTCCGCAAGAGGCCCGGGACTACCTCGACGAGGTGTCCGGCGAGACCGAAGAGATCTTCCGCGTGGAAGGCCGAAAGCTCGACGATGAAGCGGCGCAGACGCTGGCGAAGCGACTCAAGGTAGTCAACCTGTTCCGAGCCCAGCGCCAGTGGGAAGAGGTGCAATTCGCGGCACGTGAATCACTCGTCGGCCGGATGTACTCCAGGGCTCTGTTGAACCGAGTCCAAGAGATTCTCAAGAAGTAGCGCGCGTCGGCTATTGCACGACGACATCGCAGGGGAAGACCGCTTGGAGCTCCGCGTCCCCTCCGCGCCAGTCCTGGCATGCCGAACCGGTGAGCTCGATGGTGCTGCCGTCGATGACCTGCCATCCGCGCCCGCCATCGTTACAGGTCAGCAGCTCCCCGTTCAGCCGAACTGTGCCCTCACAGGCCTTCGCAGTGTCGATGATGCCGTCGGTCAGGCTCACCGTGCAGGGGATGTTTTGAACGACGATTTGCTCGAGGTCGGCTTGCAGCTCCGAGACGCTGTTTGCGGTCCAAAGGGTGGCGCCTGAGCCGACACCCTGTCCGGCGTTCGCCAGGTCTTGAAGGTGACTGTCATCGAAATTCACGCCCAGGACGAAGGTTTCGATCCCGAGGTCGAAGGCGCGCTCCACCGCCGCGATGCTGTTGTTGCGGTCGACGGCCTCACCGTCTTCGTCGCAGCCATTGGGCGCTCCGTCCGTTGCAAGCAGATAGACGGTCGGTCCTTCCGGTGGCGGCGTGCTGATCAAGGAGCTCGTCACAGCCTCGACGGCCTCGGCGGTTGGCGTGAAGCCTCCAGGGTCGTTCTCGGCAAATGACGCGGCAATGGGATCGGCGTTGTCCAAGCTCTGGCCGAAGTCGACCCCATCGGTGCTTGCGCACATCGCGCCGTCCGGCATCGACGGAGGGTCCTCGCCTGGCTTCCAATATAAGGTCAGACCGAAGCGTGCAATCGAATCCAGTCGCCGGACCAGACCGGTGTTGCCGACCAAGGCGTCCTCGACCGATTCCCAGCGGGCCTCATCGAAGTCGGGATTGGGGGTGCCCGAGCTCGGACAGCCGTTTCCCGTGAATGGGCAGTCGCCTTCAAAATCGCGACGCATGCTTCCACTTCGGTCGACGATGACCATGATGTTCGGAATGACTCGATCGGTTGCCAGCTCGAGCTCGCCGCACACCGACCCGTCGGAGGTGATGACACCGCCGTCGCTGAAAACGGGAACGCAGCGGCCGTTCGACGTGCAGTCTCCGGCACTACCACACTGCTGGCCTTCGGCGGTGCACACCGCGATGCAGAGGCCGTTATCGCAATAGGTTCCAGCGCCACAGCCGGAGTCGCTCATACAGGCCTCGTCGCAGCTCGCCGGAGCACCCTGCTCGCCACAGATGCTCGGTAGTTCTTGCAGGCGGACGCTGCCCTCCTGTGGTTCAGCCGACTCGCAGCCAAACGCGAAAACGGCGAGCAGCGCCAATGTGAAACGCGTTCGATTCATCACCTAACCCCCTCAACCAACCTAACAGCTCCACCGAGCCGGACAACTCAGGGGTTAATTCACGCCCATCGGGCATCTCGTTCGCTCGAGGGCGTGATTGCGCGCCGCCTCAAACTCTGCCACCGCTAAGGGTCGTGAAGCTTTCAGCGGATACGTTGGCCCCCGCCTCGCACCCCGTCGCGCGATTGCCCGCCGAGTGGGAGGCGTGCGTCGTCGCCTGGGGAGAGCCTCGGTATCGCGGCAAGCAGATCTTCGATTGGATTCATCGCCAAGGAGTTCTCGACCCCGACGAGATGAGCAACGTTCCAAAGCGTCTTCGAGAGCGTTTGAAAGACGAAGGCCTGGGCTGGCCAATCCACATCGTTTCGACCCACGAGTCGGCGGACCGAACCACGAAGTTCCTGGTGGGCATGCTCGACGGCGAAAAGGTCGAGACGGTGCTCATTCCTCAACTTGGGGATGAACGCGTCGTGACCCAGTGCATTTCGAGCCAGGTGGGCTGCGCCATGGGATGCGTGTTCTGCGCGTCGGGCGTCGCGGGATTGAAACGGCAAATGACGGATGCTGAGATTGTCGCGCAGGTCTTATTAGGCCGGCGCGAGCTTGGGCCCGACCAGCGCATTCGCAACGTCGTCTTCATGGGCATGGGCGAACCGCTTCACAACTACGACGCCGTCGCGCGTGCCCTCGTTTTGCTCACGCACCCGGATGGCCTCGATCTTTCCAAACGCCGCGTGACCGTATCCACCAGCGGCCTGGTCAAGCAAATCGATCGTCTCGGCAGAGACTTCGATGGCCAGGTGCAGCTCGCGATTTCTCTCCACGCAGTGCGCGACGAGGAGCGAAGTCAGATCATGCCGGTGAACCGAAAGCACGGGCTTGGCGAGCTCACCGAAGCCCTTCGACGCTACCCGCTCTCGAAGCGGCAGCGGATCACCATCGAGTACACCCTGATCGACGGCGTGAACGACTCGGTCCGCGACGCAAACGGCTTGGTCGAGCTACTCCGAGGCATTCCCGTCAAGGTCAACTTGATCCCGATGAACCCGATCTCCGCATCGGACCTTCGCGCGCCTGACACGAGTCACGTCACGCGTTTTCAGGAGCAGCTCACGCGGCGTGGGCTTTCGGTGTTCATCCGGAAGACACGCGGAGATGATGTCGCAGCCGCCTGCGGTCAGCTAGCGTTCCACGGCTCACCCCGAAGAACGGGGCGCGGCGCCCTTGTCGTCGACTCGGACTAAAGGCCGACTCGGATTAGAGGCTGCCGCGCGCCTTGAG
>CAMYJN010000414.1 GCA_947258625.1 uncultured Polyangiaceae bacterium
GAGGTCGCCTGCGACGCACGACGAACAGCAGCGCGAGCAACACGAACGTTGACACGTGACGCGGGTGCGGCGAAGGCGCGGCGCTGCAGCCGCCGTCGTCCTCAGCTGGGCATGGGCGTAGCTTGCCGTCCCATTCGGGTCCGGTCGTCTCGTCGAGGAACTCCGTGTAGCTCGAGACCCGGGTGTAGTACTCGTGGACGCCGTAGAAGCCGACGTTCGGGTCGTCGGCATCCTGCCAAGAGCTGACCCCAACGACGTATGGGCCCGTGGGAGTCGCAACCAGGGCCGGTCCCCCGCTGTCGCCATCGCCGCTGATCCCTTCCCTCGCGGTGACCTCGGGGTCGTCTGGGCTGTGGAAGACGAACTCGAGCCAGAGGTCGTCGGCGGCGTGCACGGTGTTGGTGGCTTCGCGGGTCAGGCCGTCGTACTGCGCGCGGACCTGCCCCTCCTCTCCGGTCCCGTGGTCGCCGCGGCCGACGAAGAGGACCGTCTGACCCACCTCGTCGCGATCTCGATAGAGTGGCACGGGGGTCACACCGGCGACGGGCTCCTCGAGCCGGACCAGCGCCAGGTCGTCATCCCACCCCCGGTAGGCCGGGTGGCACACGACGCCTTCTACGCCGACCCGCTCGGACCCGACGTCGACGGCGTGCGGGCTAGGCACATCGGCCGCGCAGTGCGCGGCGGTTAGCAGCCAGCGCGGCGCGACGAGCGTTGCCAGGCAATCCCCGGGCTCGAGCAGATCGACGACAGCCGGATACGCGTCCGCGGGCACCACGTACTCGCTGTCCGGGACGTCGTGCCGCCGCATGATCGCCCACCCATCGGCGCTGATTGCGACAACGCCGAGGAACGCGACTATAGCGGCCACTCTAGTAGCGGCGCGTGCCACGATCCGAGGCTACGCCGACGCGTCGGTTGTGTCTACGCGAGGCTCGTGGCGCGCGGTCGGCTTCGATGCGTTCGGAGCATGAGGTCGCTGGTTCGGGAGGTCGAGTTTGGAAAGGCGGTGGCCGACAACCGTAGTCGCGTGCTCGACACCGAGCCTCACGCCGCCGGTCTCCGAAGCCCCTCCCATTCTGTGAGGAACCCCGCCACTTGGTTCCAACTCGGCATCATTGGGGACGCCCTCAAAGCCCGGCTTCGGCCGGGCTTTTCCTATGGTGGCAGCGTCAGCGAAACGTGCGTTTTCGCGGTTGGGTCTGCAAGTGCGGGAAATAAAAGCGCTCGCGGAGGGCTAGCGTGTCCCCGTTTTCGCCGTTACGGCGTTGGTACGCGAGCTCGGCGAGGTGGTCGGCGGATCTCTGAACTGTTCGCGGAGTTCGACGACCTTTTCACGAACTTGCTGCGCGAACTCTGGAGCGTCGTCGTCAGATAGTCCATCTGTGCTCATGGGCGTACCGAACGCGACCGTGAGACGACCTGGGCGAAGGCGGAGTGACCCCTCGGGCATCATGTCCGGACCGCCCACCATCGCCACGGGCACAACTGGAGCACGAGCCCGTATCGCGACCAAGGAACCACCCCGCTTGAAGTGGCCCACACTGCCGTCCTTGGTCAGGCGGCCTTCGCCACCCATGGCGAGGTGGGCGCCGTCTGCCACCCACGAAGTGACCTGCTCGAGCATCTTGTCGGCAGCTTCCCGGTTGCCACGCTCAAAGATGACGGCTCGCATCTTGTGCGCGACCTCCGTCATCCAAGGGATTCGTTTGAAGATCTCTGCGCCGACGCATGCATCCGAGTGCTCGTAGACGACATGGTGCAAGAGAGGTAGATCGACCAGCGACCCTTCGTTGTAGAGGAGAACGCATCCGCCATCAGGAATGTTCTCCTCACCAAAAACCTCAAGCTGCGCGCCCGCGATACGAAGAGCTCGGCCCGAACGCTCTCGAAAGACAGCGCGGCCTGCTTCGAGCCCGCCTCGCTTGTATTCTTTCAAGTAACGCCGGTTCGCGAGCGGCGCGCCGCCAAAGTAGTACGTGACGAAGCGTATCCCGCGCGCACTCTCCAACAAGCTCATGGGCAGAGCGTGCCAGAGAATCCGATCTTGGTGATAGTAACTATGAACGGCCTTTCGGAGCTCTTCGGCCGCTTGAAGATGCGCTCATCCTGCGGGGGAGAGGGTCAGGCAGCCATCCTCCGCAGCCCCTCCCAATCCGTGAGGAACCCCACCACTTGGTTCGAACTCGGCATCATTGGGGACGCCAATGAAGCCCGGCTTCGGCCTGGCCCTTTTTTGGCAACGCCCTCCCGGTAGTGCTCCGAGCGAAAGGGGTCTAGTGTCCTGAAACGCGCGGCCTGCGGGGTGAGGAGAAGAGAACGTGAGAGTGTTCGTTACGGGAGGCACGGGATTCATCGGAAGTAATGTGATCGAACGACTCGCTCAGGATGGCCACGAGCTGCGCTGCCTCGTCAGAAAGACAAGCGACGTTCGCCTTCTCCAAGAAGTGGGCGCTACCCTCATCACAGGCGACGTGACCGACAAAGCTTCCATGCTCGAGGGCATGAGAGGCTGCGATTGGGTCGTCCACCTGGCCGCCGTCTATGAAACTTGGGTGCCTGACAGACAAATCTACACGGATGTGAACGTCTACGGCACGCGCAATGTCCTGGAGTGTGCGTTGGAAGCCGGCGTGTCCAAGGTGGTGCACGTCAGCACCAGCGTGGTGTACGGAAAGCCGGCGGACTGCCCTTTCACCGAGGAGAGCCCCGTCGGCCCCGAGCGCTTCTGCGAGTATGCTCAGAGCAAATACGACGGCGACTTGATCGCATGGGAGCTCTACGAGCGGAAAGCGCTGCCTCTGATCGTGATCTACCCTGGCGCCGTACTGGGCCCGCACGATGAGAAGTTGACCGGTCGGTACATCCAGAACCAGATCCGCCGCCGCGTCCCAGCAAGAGTATTCACCGAGACGGTCTATACCTGGGTGCACGTGAGGGACGTGGCCGACATTATCGTCAGGGCCTTGGACAAAGAAGGCAACATCGGGGAGAAGTACCTGGCCGGCAATCACCGACTCTCCTATCAGGAGTTCGCCGAGATGATCTGTGACATCTCGGGGGCTCCCCTCCCCAGGCTCCGACTTCCCAATGCTCTGGTGAGGATTTGCGCGGCGGTCCTCACGTGGCTGGCCAAGCTGACCAGACGGCCTCCCCTCTTGGATATGTCCGTTGATCAGATCAAGATGATGGGGGAGGACCTTCAGTTTGACGGGAGCAAGGCGGAGTCGGATCTTGGCATCGCCTACACCCCCATCCGCACCGCAGTCGAAGAAGCGATCGCGTCATACGAAGAGCGTGCCCCTTAGATTGAGCTCAACGCACTATCGCGCAGATATCGGTTTGTGCGGCGAGATTCTCCGCGAAGACGAAGGTCGTTTCACGCCGCCATCCTTCGGAGTCCATCCCAACCCGTGACCAAGCCCCACTTGGTTCCAACTCGGAGTGACTAGGGACGCCGGCCCCGAGATCACAAACGGTGTCGGGGCCTTTCTATATGCGGGGCGATCCAGGCCCGGG
>CAMYJN010000415.1 GCA_947258625.1 uncultured Polyangiaceae bacterium
TGGGCGATCGGGTGTCTAATAGATGACTGAATTACTGTGAGACGGAGGGTCATGTGAACGAGCTTGCGCGTTACCTCATGGAAAACGCTTACATCGACTTCCAGGGCGGAATCACGATCGAAGAAGTCCGGAAGTTCTTGCGGGACGAAGACAGTCGCGAGTCTCGGGCCCTCCTGTCCAGGCTCATCGAGGAGAACGGATTGGATGACCTCATGGTGACGATTGCGGATTGCCTGAAGGAGTACATCCGAACAGGGATCAACGAGGACATCGTTCGGGCTCAGCTCACCACCTACAGCGAATCGTGAGTCCAGGGCATTGGCCCGAGATCTCTGCTAAGGTCGGCTTCCTGATGCGCTCCATTCTTCTGTGCGTTTCGTTGGTTTTCGCGTTGCTCGGCTGCGAGCGCTCAACCGAAGCCGACAGCGGACCCAAAGATGACCCTCCGGCGGTCAAGCCCGCCCCTGGGGCTTCCAAAGAGCCCATTCGTAGCTTGCCGCAGGTCGATACGAGTGCGCTCGACGATTTCACCGAGGGCATCTGGATCGACATGGTCAATGAGCTCCTCTCGCCTTGCGGCGAGCCGGTGAGCGTGGCGCGTTGCATTTCCGAGAATCGCAAGTGCAAGAAGTGCGTGCCGGCGGCCCGCTACATTGCCCGTCTGGTGAACGACGGGTACTCGCGCGACGAGCTTCGCAACATCTATCGCATTCGCTACGGGGACGACACCAAGGTCGAGAAGCTCACGGCGCACGATTCGCCGCTGCGCGGCTCCCCGATGGCGGAGGTCACGATGTACGAGTTCAGCGATTTTCAATGTCCGCACTGCAAGACGACGGCGCCGTACCTCAAGAAGATCGTCGAAGAGTCCAACGGCAAGGTGAAGCTGGTGTTCAAGCAGTACCCGCTGCCGGGCCATCCAAAGGCGCGCGACGCTTCCAAAGCGACCATCGCGGCCGAGAAGCAGGGCAAGTTTTGGGAAATGCACGACCTGCTCTTCAAGAATCAGGACGACCTGCAGACCGCGAACCTCGACGACTATGCCAAGCAGCTCGGGCTCGATCTCAAGCGGTTCAGGGCCGATATGCAATCCAAAGAGATCGACAAGAAGATCGAGGCAGACATCGCCGAAGGGCACGCAGTGGGCGTCGATTCGACCCCGTCGATCTACGTCAACGATCGTCGCTACATCTTCCCGCCGGACCAGTTGAGTGCCTACGTGCGCGAAGAGCTCGACCAGTGAATCGCCAGGCGGGCGTTTGCGTCGTAGCTCGATGAAAACCCTGCTCTTCGCGCTAGCAGCGATGCTGCTGATCGCCTCTGGCGCGCGCGCACTCACTCCGGGTGATGCGCCGCCCGCGATCGACATGCCCGATCAGACGGGGGAAAAGGTCGAGTTGGCCGCGCTCAAAGGGAAGGTCGTACTCGTTGATTTTTGGGCGTCCTGGTGCCGGCCTTGCAAGCAGGAGATGCCGGTCCTCGAGGCGCTGCACGTGAAGTACGCCGCGCAGGGGCTCGTGATCGTCGGCGTGAACATCGACAGCAGCCCGAAGAAGATGAACAAGTTTCTAAAGAACACGCCGGTGAGCTTCCGCATCGTTCACGATCGCAAGTTGGTCGTCGCGAACCGGTACGAGCCCGAAACGATGCCCACCTCGTACTTCATCGGAAGAGACGGGACGGTTCAGTATATTCACGAAGGGTTTCAAAAAGGGGACGCTAGGGCACTGGAAGAGCGGGTGAAGGCGTTGCTTGCCGAGACTCACGGAACCGATTGACGAATCGAAGCACGCAAAAAGGCGCGATGCCCCTGACGGTCAATTCGACGATCGGAGACCGGCTCGCGACGGGCGTGCTCGCAATTGGGCGCCCCGTCGCCACGGCACCCCCAAGTCGACATACGGCTAGGCGCCGGCCCAATCGCTGTGCTGCCCATCCCGAGCCGTTCTCCTATTGAATGGATATGGATGGAGGGGCGCCTTGCGTGGCCCAGGCCCCCAGTCCATCCGGCCACCTTTGCAAGGCGCCCCGTCCGTTGAACTCCCGTGTCGCGTTCCGCTGCGTCCCGGTACGCCCGCGAGCACGCCCGTCGCGAGGCGTTCTCCGGTTGCATAGACTGCGGGTCAGCGGCTTTCGGTGACGGCTTGGGTTTTGGGGAGGGAGGCGCCTCGGGCTACGAAGGCGCTCAGTTGTTGGGTGATGTAGTCGACGACTTCGCAGTCGGCCTCGGTGAACATGCCGCGGAGGGAGCCGTTGGCGAGTTGTAGGACGCCGAACATGCGGCCGCGGTGGACGAGCGGGCGGTACAAGAGGGCGCGCACGTCGAGGCCCGGGACACCGTCGATGTTTTCGTCGAAGCGCGGATCGGCGGCGGCGTCGGCCAGCACCAGTACGGCGTGCTCGCCGAGCTCGCTTGCTGCGGCGAGGAGACCGGAAGCGCAGGGAAGACCCTGTCCATGTCTCGCGTTGGCGCCGGTTCCCCGCGCGGCGACGACTCGGAATTGATCGGTGTTGATGTCGAGGAGGAACGCAGCGGTAGCCTCCGAGGGGACCAGCTCTTCGAGAAGGTGGACCGCGAACTCCAAGGCCTCGGCGCGGTTCTTCATGAAGAGCAGGTCATGGCAGGCCTCAAACGCAGTCGCGAGTCGGTCCTCGGTCGGGGGTGGGGCCACGCTGCTGACCCTCGGCGCCTCGGAATGCCTGGTTTCATCTTCGAGCGGGAACTCGATGTCGATGCTCTCGTTCCAATCTTTCCACTCGACGCGCACGACCGGAGGGTGGTTTGGCTCGCGTTTCCAAATGTGATCGAAGAGCTCGATTCGCACGAACTTCGCGCTGCGCTCCTGGGCAAGCTCGTTTTGCACGTCGCGAAGCAGCTTGGTGGCGAGCTTTTCCCCCGTTCCGGTTTCGAATGGCACCGGTATGGCGTACATGCGCTCACGGAAATGAATCGGGCTCGAGCTCGTGGGGTTCTCGTCTCTGGAGGCCAAGAGGATCAATTTGTTTTCGACCGTGGCCGGCGGTGGGCTGGTCGGCTGCGGCGCGCTCGCTCGGCGAACGCGGATCGGCTCGGGCGCGGCTGGCGCAGACTGCTTCGGCGATGGATCCAAAGCCGTTTTCGGCTGAAGTGGAATTGGATCGCCCGACATTGCGCGAGGTCGATTTGCCGCGGAGCTTGCGGCATCCGCAACGGTCGGTGTCGGGCTGGGCGCCTCGGCGGGAAGGACCTGATAACGCCGGCGTTGACGCGCGTCTTGGATGGTGACGGTCCCGTTTGGGTTCACGTTGCAGCTCGCGCCGGCAGGGACGCCACCTGACTCGCCGATCAGGGCGCGGCCCTGCTGCAGCGCACCGGGCCAGGTTGGCGCCTGAACGGTCCCCAGGAACAGCGGCTCCGATCCGCCGAGCTCGCTGATTTCGACTTTCCAGTACTTCGTAGCCACGTGGTCCCGTTCGTGCGCCGCCCATGATAGCCGGGATCGCAGGCAAAGTCGCATCTCCGGCTGGC
>CAMYJN010000416.1 GCA_947258625.1 uncultured Polyangiaceae bacterium
GTGGGTCGATCCGGTTCGCATCACCGGTGTGACCCTGATGGCGGGCGGCGCCGCCGGGATGATTGCCACTGGTGCCCTACTGGGCGTCCGCAAGCGAAAGCTGCGCGAACCGCAGGAAGCGGACTATGGCAGACCACGCCGAGTGCAATGGGACCTCGCACGATCGCGACTCGTGTTCTGAGAGGAGGTTGTCATGCGTTACTTATTTGGATTTCTATGTATGTGCGCGCTGGGCGTGATGCCGCTGGTTGGTTGCAGTGAGACCGGAGGGGATGGCGGGAGCGGCGGCACGGCTGGCTCTGGCGGCGTGGGTGGCTCGGCTGGCGATGGCGGTAGTGGTGGAAACGGCGGCATGCCCGGATGCCAAAGCGCCGAGGACTGTGACGACCAGAACGAATGCACGACAGACGTGTGCGATCCGTCGAGCGGTCTGTGCGAGCACACGTCTGTCCGCGATGGCAACTCGTGCGCCGCCGGTCGCGGTGGGTGCTACGGGGGTGTCTGTAACTTCGTGCCGGTGAGCGTCACTTTTGGCGAGAGGGAGTTAGTCTTCGACTGGACGACGGATCGTTGCGAAGACCTCCATCTGCCTGACCAGCCTGCACGTTTCGTTCGAGCCGCAGACGGAGAACTCGTCCTTTTCGACGCGAATGCTCCGACATACTACGTGAGCCGCGGCGCCGACTTCGATTCGTTGGAGCGCGATTGCGACCCGCCGGCGCTCGTTTCTGCCGACCTGCAAACGCCCGAGTCTTACGAGAACTGGGAGTGGATATGGGCGGTCTACCGGGAGGGAACGAGCTGGCATGCACTTATCCATAACGAGTTCCACGACGCAGCGGCACCGACTTGCAGGGTCGGCGACCCGTCGCCTGCCAACCCCTGCTGGTACAACTCGATTACCTATGCGGTATCGACGAACGATGCGCGGACCTTCGTGAAACCGATAGCGCACGTCGTTGCACCTCCGCCTCGAGTCTGGACACCACCGGACACGCAAGCCGAGTACTATTACGTTGAGGGGTACTTCAACCCGACCAACATCGTCCGCGGGAAAGACGACTACTACTACGCGCTGATGAGCGTCTTTCCCGAGAGCGGAGTCGACGTTCGCGGCATGTGCGCGATGCGAACGAACACACTCAGCGATCCGGCGAGCTGGCGTGCTTGGGATGGTCGTGGCTTCAACCTGCCACTACCGAGCCCCTACGCAACCGGCTCCACAGCGCCCCTGTGCGAGTTTTTGCCGACCCTTGAACGACAAGGCTCGGGCTCCCTCACCTACAACAGCTACATCGACCGCTACATGCACGTGAACGACTGGGGCCAGTGGGTCGATCCGCAGACTCTCATCTGCGGCTTCTACTTCTCGCTTTCGTCCGACCTCATCCACTGGAGCGATATCCAGCTGCTTGCCAGGGCGGATATCGGCGTGAGCTGGGGCTGCGACACCAGCCCGGGGGAGCCGCTGATCCTGGACCCATTTGAGGTTGGTTCTCCGTCGATCATTGACCACACGGACTCGACCACGAACTTCGAGCGGCCAGGCAGGACCCCGTATCTCTACTACACGCGCTACAACGGCGGACTAGACCGAGACCTCGTGCGAGTGCCGCTGACTTTCACGTTGGAGGAATGACCGATGCGCCGGCACTTGTTCATAGTCGTTTCAGCTGTGGTGGTCGTGCTCGGCGTCTTCTTTGCCGCGGACTGCGGCGAGACCGGAGGCACGGGTGGCACGGGCGGTCCAGGGGGAGCCGGTGGCGTGGGCGGGACTGGTGGCATCGCAGGAAGCGGGGGTTCAGGTGGCGGCGGCGGCGGCGGCGGAACCGGAGGTGACGCCGGCAGCGGTGGCGTGGGCGGGACTGGCGGTGACGCCTGCCCCGACGATCCCAACAAAGAGGCCCCAGGTCAGTGCGGGTGCGGGATCGCCGATACCGATGCTGACGGAGATGCCGTTGCCGACTGCATCGACTGCTGCCCGGGGTCGGCGGACCCGGACTTGGAGTCCATTCGTGCCACGTTGCTGGAGAATCCTCCTGGCGAAGGCGATCCGATCGCTCGACGTGCAGCCTTCGAAACACTCGACGCCGTTTTTGGCCACCAAGTCTGCGGCAACAGCTGTGCCTTGAAATTCTACCGTCTCATGATGGAGAAGGTCGCCCTGGAAATCACCGAGCCCGTCGTCTCAGGCGCCAACATTTGGATGATTTACAACCACGGTTTCGTCGTGAAGACGCCGGAGGTGGTCTTCGCGTTTGATCTCGTCAGCTTTCCTGCAGTCGTATCGGATTGGTATCCTGTGCTGCCCAACGACATAGTCGAGCAGATTAACGCGCTGTTCGTCACTCATGAGCACCCCGACCACTACGCGTGGAATGTTGTTAATCGCCTTGCCTGGGAGGATTACGTGGTCGTGCCGTCCGAGATGTTACGGTTTGGCAATATGATACCCATGGGGGCAGGGGAGACGGCTACGATTGCAGGCTTGTCCGTGGTTGCGCACGACGGACTGCACAGCGCGCCCGTACGAATCTACGAGGTGACCACACCGGGCGGCCTGCGCTTCGTACACACGGGCGATAACCAGACCTCCGAGACGCTTCCGCAGCTCGAGGACATCGATGTGCTCATGCTCAACGCCTGGGTGAACGAGAGCGGTTTAGCATCCGCGCAGGAGGGCATGCGCAACTGCATCGTGAAGACTCAGCCGCGTCTTACTCTCCCCGGGCACTCGTGGGAATTCGGCCACTACCCCGCGGACCGGCGTCCATACGCCGAGCCGCTCGAAGTCATGGACATGGATCTGCCGGGCGACATGTTTGTGCTCGCCTGGGGTGAGCGGTACAGGTTGAGCGACTGACCTGTCGATGTGCGACATGGGTGCGCTCGCGCGGCAGTCGGACGACCCATAGGGCAGCGTCTTCTAGCAAACGAGAACGGCGGCCTGTGGATCACTCCCTGGGTCCCCGTTTTGTTTGTGGGGCTCAGTCTCGAACAGCCGGGCTTTCTCGGCGGCGAGCCGGCCTGCGTCCGCCTCGACGCCGCAGCAAACGGCGTTGCGCTATGGAACTCCAAGCCCGGCGCTGTCTTGCAAGTCCTGCTCGCCGCAGCCGGCGACGTGTCTCTGACCCGCCTGTGCCCGCCGGCGATCCCTCTGTGGTCCAGCCTACCCGTGTTTCGCCCGGGTTCGCGGTGCCTCCAAGGTCTGCTCAGTGCGGCCAGGGCTCTCCAAGCCCGACGCCTCCTTCCCGCTTCACACCCTCCACGCTCGCAACCGAGTACCAGCGAAGCTGTCACAGCGGTTGCAAACGTTCGCGTTGCTTCGCGGTGAGCGCGCCGGCCGTGGGCCCTGGAGACAGCTCTCCTGCTTCGTCGAAAGAGCTGCCATCCACGGCACACAAACAAAGGAGAACACCATGAGCACCAAGAAGCACACCATCTACGTCATCAACTCCAGCGAAAGCGGCAAGAGCTACTGGAACCGCGCAGGGGTCGCCTTC
>CAMYJN010000417.1 GCA_947258625.1 uncultured Polyangiaceae bacterium
TCGAATTCTTTTGGCGTCATGACCCCACCGTCAGAGCGGTGTGACCTTCAAATTGTCGAAAAACAGCTCAGATTGCCAGTTATTGAAGCCGAAATGGTCGTGTCCCCTGCCTTTCAAAGGCTCCGAATCGTCCATTTGCACGAGTACTGCGTCATCGACCCAGACGGTCAGAGCGCCATCGATTCGCTCGATCCGGAACCGGTAGACCGTCCCAGGCTCGACTTTTCGGGGCTCGCCCAGGACTCGATCCCGACCGTGCTCGTCCATCCGTGCCAACACATTTCGTGAGTTGTTCCAGCCTCCAAAGATGATGACGTAGCTCGTCGCCGTATAGCTATCGCTGTTCGCATAGGAAGCTCCATCGCCGAAAATCTCGACCTTGATGTCTCCTTCCAGACTCTCGCTTCGCGCGTCGAACTCGACGCGCACGTCCCGGGGAAGCGTTCGCAGAAGCCAGAGCGGGTGATTCTTTGCCCCCTGCACACGAAGCTCCCCCGCTTCGATGCGCCAGTTCCCCCCGGTCTGTTTGTACGCACTCCCGACCTGGGCTCGCTCGAAGTCGTCCGCAAAGCCAGTCCCAATCCCGGGGTCTCCCTGTGGGGTGCAGCCAGCCGAGAACAGTAACGCCAACACCAACGCTGGCACTGGCACTGTCGCTGACACTGACACTGACACTGACACTGACACTGACACTGACACTGACACTGACACTGGCACTGGCGCTGACACTGGCACTGACACTGACACTGCCCTAGGGGTCCGTGCACCCATCTTCATCCAAGTCCCGCCCTTCGATGGCCTCTTCGTTTGGGCACTTGTCGTCTGCGTCGGGGATGAAGTCGTTGTCGTTGTCCGGGTCCATGCAACCGTCGGCATCCTCGAAACCATCGATGTCTTCGGGGAGTCGCGGGCACTCGTCGCGCGAATCCGGAATGCCGTCTGCGTCGAGGTCGTCGGTTTGCGGGGACCAGGAAACACCGAAGATTGCGCGAAAGCGCGGTTGGCCAAGTCCTCGCACGAAACCCATGCCGATCGCAGCGGTCATCGTCACGTGGTTCTTGGTCCAGCGAACGCCGACATCGCCTTCGAGCGTATTGGTGCTCTTTCCACGAAACGAAGTGGTGCCGCGGAGCTCGAGAAGCCCGAAGAGGTCCCTGGCGGGAGGAATCGGCGGCTTCAGCGAGAAGCCATACTGAAACTCCTGCCCCAGGGTGTCGACGCCGAAGCTGCGGGGGTTCACCCGGTATCGCCAGCCCAGCATCATGCCTGCGCCGGCGCCCAGGAGATGAAAGTCGGCGAGCAGCTGCGCGTCAAATGAGAACTGGCCTTCGCTTGCGTAAAAGCTCGTGCTCCCGATCGGAACCGGGAATGTGAGCAAGAGACCCATGCCGGGACCGTCGGGACGGTTCTGGGTTTGCTCGGTCTTCTCTCCGAAGAACCGAACCTTGGTCGTAAACCGCGGGTCCTCGACAGCAAATCCGGTGAACGACCTCGGGCCATTGGTAGGGTCTACGGTCTCTCCGTTCTGATAAAGAACCAGCGGCACTTCCAGCGCAAGCGACCAACGCCCGAAGAGGCCGGCCTCGAAGTACAGGTCCCCGGTCAGGCGATTGTCGATGAGCTGATCGCCCGTTCCATCGGCGTATCGAATGCGCAGGGGACGGTTGGAGTACCAGGTGGAGAGGCCGAGATTGTAGCGAGCGTGCCCCAACGTCGCGCTCCCGTTGAAACCGAGAAAACCAAAACGGTCGAGCGATGGCCGAAAGCGCTCGATGTTGATCTCCTGTGCCGACACCTCAGCCGAGACTGTCAGCACCACGAGCGAAGCGAACAGCGCGGTCCAGCGTGTCATCTGACCTCGGGGCCTCCCAAGAGGTGGGTCGTGCGAACGTTCTTCAACGCTGCGAGCATGCTTTGGCGTACCTTGGGCGCGCGCTTTTCGAGGTCGTCGAGAAGCTCTTTGACCTGCTGACGCCAAAGGTTTTCCTGGGAGCCGCAGAGGTTGCAGGGAATGATCGGGAAGTCCAAGTAGCGGGAGTATGCCGCAATGTCCCGCTCCGAGGAGTAAAGCAGCGGGCGAATCACGGTATTGCGTCCGTCGTCGCTCACGAGCTTCGCCGGCATCGCGCTCAGGGACCCATTGAACATCATGTTCAACATGAGCGTTTCGATCGCGTCGTCACGATGATGTCCGAGCGCGATTTTCGTGCAGCCGAGGCTCTCCGCAGCGTTGTAGAGGATGCCTCTCCGAAATCGCGAGCATAGGCTGCAGTAGGTCTTGCCTTCCGGGATCCGCTCGGTCACCAGTTGATAGGTGTCCTTGCGAATGATTTGGTGCGCGTAACCGTTCGCGAGCAACCAGGCCTCGAGCGCAGTCCCGTCATACCCAGGCTGGCCTTGATCGAGGTGAACCGCGATGAGCTCGAACGGCACTGGCGCTCGTTGTCGTGCCCGCTCCAAGAGGTGCAGCAAGGTATAGCTGTCCTTGCCGCCACTGATCGCGACCATCACGCGGTCGCCGGGTGCAATGAGCCCGAAGTCCGCAATGCACTGCCCCATCTCGCGAGCGAGTCGCTTCTCCAACGTGGCTTGACCCACGTAAGATGGGTACTCGGCGAGCTCCGAGGCTGCAAGGCTCGCCGTCACTTCGATCTTCGCAGGGCCACGGCGCGCGCATGCGCCTCCAACCCCTCGAGCCGAGCCAGTCGCTCCAGGAGGTCGGCTTGGCGAGTGATCGCGGCCTGAGAGTAGCGAATGAGTGACGACCTGACGACGAAATCATAGACGCCCAAGGGCGACGCAAAACGGACAGCGCCACCCGTCGGCAGGACGTGACTGGGCCCTGCCGCGTAGTCGCCTGCGGCTTCGGGCGTGTGATAGCCGAGGAAGATGGCGCCCGCGGCGCCGATTCTTGTGAGCATGGCTTCGGAATCTGCAACAGAAAGACTCAAGTGCTCGGCCGCAAGCGCGGTCGCCGCTCGGCCTGCCTCTTCGAGGTCGTGGACGATGAAGCAGTAGCCGTTGTTGCGTACAGACTGCTCGGCGATCGCTTTTCGAGGAAGCGATGCGAGTTGTCGCCCGAGGGCGGCATCTACGGCCTCGGCTTGGGTGCGAGAAAGGACGACAGCAAGTGGATAGGCCGCCTCGTCGTGCTCCGCCTGCGACAAGAGGTCCGCCGCGACGATCTCTGGGTCGGCGCCGTCGTCCGCCACGACCAGGATCTCGCTCGGGCCAGCGATCGAGTCGATGTCGACGACGCCAAAAACGAGCCGCTTTGCGCAAGCGACGTAGATGTTACCGGGGCCGACGACCTTGTCGACACGGGGAATCGACTCGGTGCCATAGGCAACCGCCGCGATGGCCTGCGCGCCCCCCGCGTCGACGACCTCGGTCACTCCGGCGATCTCCGCGGCCGCCAAGATCTCGGAAGTCGGATTGGGCGTGATCAGCACAATGCGTTCGACGCCGGCAACGGTCGCTGGAATCGCGGTC
>CAMYJN010000418.1 GCA_947258625.1 uncultured Polyangiaceae bacterium
ATCAGCTCGGGGGCGTCACCGCCGTCGGGTGCATGCAGGCGGCCTGGGAAGCCGGCGTTAACTTCTTCGATAACGCGGAGGTCTACGCGGGCGGAAAGTCGGAAACGATCATGGGGCAGGCCGTGCAGGAGCTCGGCTGGCCGCGGGAGTCGTTCGTGATTTCGACGAAGCTCTATTGGGGCTTACGCGAAGGCCCCAACACCAAGAACACGCTGAATCGCAAGTACATGATGCACGGGATCGATGGTTCGCTCGAACGTCTGGGCCTGGACTTCGTCGATCTTCTGTTTTGTCACCGGCCCGACCCGGACACGCCGGTCGAGGAAACGGTCTGGGCGATGAGCGACATCATCGCTTCGGGCAAGGCGCACTACTGGGGCACGTCGGAGTGGGCCGCCGAAGCGATCGAGGAAGCCTACGAGACTGCGGAGCGATACGGTCTGCGCAAGCCGGTGATGGAGCAGCCACAGTACAATCTCCTTTGGCGAGACCGGGTCGAAAACGAGTACGCACCGCTCTACGAGAAGCACGGGATGGGAACCACGGTTTGGAGCCCACTCGCCTCGGGCGCGCTCACCGGAAAATACCTCGACGGCATTCCCGATGAGAGCCGGGCTGCTTTGCCGGGTTACGAATGGCTTCGCGAGTACATCGTCACGCCTGCGAATGAAGACAAGATCCGCCTCGTGCTCGAGGTTGCCGAAGATCTCGGCTGTACTCCGGCGCAGCTCGCGATCGCCTGGTGCGCGAAGAACCCCAGGGTCTCGACGGTCATTACCGGCGCAAGCCGGGTCGAGCAGGTGCACGAAAACATGGGCGCGCTCGAAGTCATTCCGCGACTGACCGACGAGGTGATCGCGCGACTCGAGGGCCGCGCCTAGGAGCGCGTGCGACGGGATTGTAGTTTACCGATCGTTGCTTTCGCGCGATCGATACTCGGGATCTCATTTTAGCTTTACCGATCGACAAGCTGATCTCCGAAAGAACTCCAGCACTTGAGAGTTTGTTCGCTTCGACGCTTTACGGCATGCGAGTCCAACCTCAACTTCTCTAGGCGCAATCGCGACCAGAGTCGTTGTCGCGTTGCGCCGCTTTCTTGTCAGGAGACCCGATGACTGATTTCTTGAGTCGAGACATGCATCACAAAGATGTCGAAATTAACGGTGACTACGACGCGCGCTTCGAGCCGGTCGTTCGCGTGCTGCGGAAGCAAGTCGCGCGCTACGGAGGGGGCGCGGCGGCATCGGTGTTTCTCGAGGGAAACTGCGTCGTCGACGTCTGGGCTGGGCAGGCTCGAAACGACGCTACCCCATGGGAGCGCGACACGATGTCCCTTTGCTTCTCCGCAAGCAAAGGGGTCGCTGCGACTGCGATCCACATCCTCGCGACCGACGGTCTCTTGAAGTACGACGCCCCGGTTGCTCGCTATTGGCCGGAGTTCGGGCAAAAGGGCAAAGAGGTCATCACCGTTCGCCAGGTGCTCGCGCATCAGGCCGGCCTTCACAAGACCGCCCCGCTCGTCGACGACCTCACCGACATTCTCGACTGGGACAAGGTGATTTCCCGCCTCGAAACGACCGAGCCCGATTTTCATCCGGGAACGGCAAACGGCTACCACGCGATGACCTTCGGCTGGCTCGTTGGCGAGCTCGTGCACCGGATATCCGGCATGAGCTTCACCGACTTCGTGCAGAAACGAATCGTCGAGCCGCTCGACCTCGACGGCATGTTGATTGGAAACGCCGATGCCGAGCTCGAGCGCGTCGCAGACCTGGTCGGTGTTCCTGCGATTCGCCGCCACGGCGCGGCACCGCTGCCCGATGGGTACCGCGCTCCCCGTTGGATGCCGAACGGGCCGCTTCGGAGCCTGGTCGATCGCGGGCTCACTCCGAAGAAGATGGCGGAGCTCGTCACTCACCCGTCTTTTTGGAAGGCATCCATTCCGGCGATGAACGGCGTGTTCACCGCACGCTCGCTTGCGAAAATGTATTCCGCTCTGTCTCTAGGAGGAGCGTTAAACGGCACACGTCTGGTTTCGGAGGAGATCGTCGAGCAAGCGGCTCAGGTTCAAATGAAACGCCCCGACAAGGTGGTCCTCTATCCGCTTCACTGGCGCCTCGGTTACCACCGCGCCGACGCGCTTCTGATGGATGTTCCAAGAGCATTTGGTCACTATGGGACCGGCGGCGCCGGGGCATGGGCCAATCCCGATCTCAAGCTCTCCGCCGCACTGGTCCACAACGGATTTCCGTTTTCGCTGACGGGTCAGGCCCGAACCGCCATGATGACGCCGGCCGTGTACGAATCGCTCGGCCTCTACACGGGGATCCTACACACCCTCAGGCACGGGCCGATCATCGAGCTTCTACCCCCACGCACTGCGAAACGAGCTCCGCGCTTGTCGAGTGCGAAGCAGGCCGCGTAGCGCGCCGCGTAATTCGCTCGAGATGGCGAACGTTCTCATCCGTTCCTCTCTTCCGTCATGCTGTCGGCTCAGTCGTCGTCGCGCACACTTTCTCGTCGCGCCTTCACGGTGCGGAGTTCTTGTTCGAGTATCTTGTCCTTACCCCGGCCAACGTGTGCCTTGACTTCTATCAGAGCATCGAGACCGATTACGTCAAACAACCTGTCAGGCAGCAGGGGGAGCTGCACGGTGGGAACATCGGCAACGCTCTTGAATGGCTCCACCTCCGAAAGCACATCAAGGCGGCCGAGATCGGTTTCCACCAACAATAGGCGAAAGCCGGCGAGAGATTCGGCGTCGGCTGCAGTCAGAGGAAGATCCGGCCGTGTGAAATGAACAGGCCGGTACGGTGCCAAAACGTCGATAAGCTTTCGAAGCGTCTCGGCGTCCAGCCGTATTGCGATATCCAGATCCTGAGTGGCCGTCGTCGCGCCATGCGCGATCGCGGCCACGCCCCCGATCACGACGAAGTTTAAGCCGGAGTCGGCGAGCACTTCGAGAAGACGCTCGGTCTGCTGTTGGGGAGCAGTCAACTCGGAACCGAACGACCCCAGCGGCGAATCGCCTCGTCTACTTGAGCGTTCCGCAGCGCGGCGCGCTCACATTCGGTTAGCGTGCGTGCCTGCATGCGCTGGTACATGCGAGCTCGCTCGAAATGGAGCCGCATCCGCTCCTCGATGGGCAATCGAAGATTCTCATCGATCAGTCGGATATCCACGCCAAAGTCGCGCGCCTCGTCCCGAATCTCGCTCGCGCCTCGAGTCATCGCGATTCGGAGAATAGCACGACGAGCGCGCTGCGACGGGAACCGAAAAGGCCCAAAACACAACAAAAACGGGCATCGCGCGTCCGATCGAACGCTGAAAACTGAATCGGAATCGTGCAGAGCTCAGCGAGCTGAGACTGCATAGGTACTACTCGGATATGACCAGATACATTTCTCTTTCGAGAAAATGCTCCTTAGAAAGGAGGTGATCCAGCCCCAGGTTCCCCTAGGGCTACCTTGTT
>CAMYJN010000419.1 GCA_947258625.1 uncultured Polyangiaceae bacterium
TGTCCGACCATCGCTTCTGTTGCTCGAACTTCTCGATCGCGTCGTCGAGCTTCTGGAGCTCAGCCTCTTCGGCCGCCGTCAGCTCTCGAACCTCATCCCCCGATTGTTCTTCCGACATCTTGGCTAAGCCCCCCTACGGCGATTCGGTTCTCAACTCTGCGAGACGGTCTCGCGCGGCTTTGACGTAGTGCTCGGGCGCATCCGCTCCGGCCATCATCACGTACTTGTCGAGGTAGCGTTTCGCTTCCTCGTCGTTGCCCTGAAGCGCGTAAGTCCAGCCAAGCGAAAACAAGGCATCACTCATCCCCGGGACGATGCCGAGCGCCGATTGGAACTCCGTGATCGCCTCGTCATACTTGCGCTGCTGCTGGTAGACCGTGCCTAGAAGGTGGTGGATGTTTGCTTCCTCTTCGGTTCCGGGCATTGCGACCTTGAGCGCTTCGGCCAAAACCTGAGCGGCCTGATCCGGGTAGCGCAGGTCGGCGTAGAGGCGTCCAAGCGCCGAGTACGAGGGCAAGAACCGAGGCCCGGTCATGATGGCATCGCTGTATTGGTAGAGCGCGTTCTGCGGATCCTCGAGCTCCTCGCTACAGCGCCCGAGCTTGAAGTGCGCCTTGAAGAGCGTCGGGTCGAGCTCGAGCGAATTCTTGAGTGCCGTCTGCGCACCCTTCCAATCGTTGAGCTCGATGAGCACCGAGCCGAGCTTCTCGTGATAGCCCGCGGTATCGGGTTTCGCGACAATCGCTCGCTCGAGCGCCTCGCGAGCCGCGGAGAACGAGCGCAGCTCGATCTGCACGATCGCGAGGTTGAAGTAGGCCTGGTGATTCGTGGGATCGAGCGCGGCAGCCTTCTCCAGACTCTTCGCCGCTTCGCCGAAACGTTTCATCTGCGCGAGCTCGACCCCGGCATTCATTTCGTTCATCGACTCGACACGGGCGCGCGAACAATTGCCGCCCATCAGGATTAGACCCACCACCACAAACCCGAACATTTGAGCTCGCATGCTTGCCTCCTACGCTTGGAAATTCACAAGCACTTCAATCCTACAGCATTTGTCTCGTAGCCAACAACTCTAGACACAGCTCTTTTTCAGCTGTTTCAGCCTTTGTGGCCAGTTTCAGACCAGGTCCGGCGCCCTGAACGGGATCCCAGGCCCTGTAAAGCGAGGAGATCCGAATGAAATCTCGCTTTTCGGTCTCCGGCCGGGCGATCACTGGCCCGCTGCATCGAGCAGGAAGGGATAGTTTACGACCACCACGCCGCCTCCATCGGGCGCCGGGAAGGTCCACCTGCGAACGGCGCGAACGATGCAGCTTTCGACCGCTTCGTTCCGTAGGCTCGAGTTTGCAACCATGGCCGATTGCACCGAGCCGGTCGGGGAGATGACGAACTTGGTAGTCACCCGGCCCTGCAAATCAGGCCGCGCGTTGAGCTGTTGCTCGTAGCAGAACTTAACCTCGTTGATGTGGCGTCTCACCACACGCCGAATGACTTCCTTCGAGAGCGAGCCCCGCACCTCGGCGCCGCCGCTGCGAACCTGAGGCACACCGGCCGAGCGTCCACGGAACCCGCCAACGCCGCTACCGTAGCCGCCTTCGCCCGCACCCCGGCCGCCACCACGGCCGATCGTGCCGAAGTTGCCCATGCCGATGGTGCCCTGGCCGAGCCCTCCGCCACCGCGGCCCGTGCCGCGCAGGCCGAGGCCGCCGAAGCCAAAGTTCTGACCGATGTCGTTGCCGGTCATGGCGCCGAGCGCACTGGTCGGGTCGTTCCCGAGCGCGAAGTCTGCCCCGTAGGGTGAGGTGGGCGCGTTGAACGAACCCTGCATGGACGCGAGTGTCCCGATGATGCCCGCGGTGCGTGCATTTTCTTCTGCCTGCTCACGCGCCATCACCGGGTCGGGATTGTCCTCCGGCCCCTGAATGCCGTATTTGTTCTTGGTCTTTTCGGCTTTTTCGTCGCCCATCTGACCTTGCTCGCCCTCGTGCGCCTTGCCGGTACCGCCACCCTGCGAGTCGTCCCCGTTCAACCACTCGGGCTCCGGCTCCTCGAGCTCTTCGGGCTCCATGAGGAATTGAATCAACCGCGAGTCGGTCGCGAGCAGATCCGAGGAAAGCCCTCGCGGACGCGGAGGCTGGAAGTAGAACATCGTCAGCACCAGGCTCGCGAAAAGCGCCGCACCCGCGACGTAGATCATGGGACGGATGTCCATCTTCGCATGGCCTGCAACCTTCTTGCCGGCCTTCACGTCTTTGATGATGAAGGTGAAGTCCCGGTGCTTCATGCGAACCGCGCCACCTTCGGGCACGGGGAACTCCATGGCGCCAGCCACGGTGGAGCTCGGCCGGAAATCGCCCTGGCCGCGCATCAGGTCGAACGAGCGCATCTGATCGCCAATCGTGGCTTCGCCCTTCGCGCCCTCGGGAACGATCGCCGTGACGCCCGCGCCTTCCGCGATGCACAGCGGCATCCGATCGACGCCGATGGCATCGTGACCCAGCACGTAGTCCACTTCATCGACGTCCGGCTCGCCGACGTAGTAATCGCGAGGCGGCGTTAGATAGTCGACGTTCAGGACGTTGCGGTCGCCCCAAAGCACCGACACCTCGATTGCGCGCTCGTTCGTTTCAATCTCGTGCGTTGGAACCGCGGGCGCGGTCGCCACCAGGCCGTACTCGGGCCCATCTTCGCCGACGGTGTTTGCGAACGGCGTGCGGGACAAGCGCTTCGCACCCACCTCGAAGGGATTGAACTTCGGCCCGGACTCGTCTTCCTGCGGGCCGGCCTTGGGCACCGCTTTGGCCCTGGGCTCCGACTCTTCGTCGAGCATAGCGCTCATCGCCTGCTGATCGACGACTGGTGTTGCACTCCCGCCGCCCGCTGCCATCGCAACCGGCGGGCGCGAGGCAACCGCCACCGTTCCCGTGATGATGTCGACGTGGAGCCGCTTCTTGCCGACTTGCACTTCGTCGCCGGTCTGCAGCTTGCGCTTGTTGATCTTCTCGCCATTGACGAGCGTGCCCGACGCGGAACCCAGGTCGATGATGAACACCTCGCCGGGGCCCGTAACCTCGATGACCGCGTGCATGCGGCTGACCTTGTCGTCCTCGAGGTGGACATCGCTCGTCTGCAGACGACCGATCTTGATGATCTCTTGGCTCAGCGTCTCGGTGCTGAGCAACTCGTCGCCATCGTAGATGGAAAACGCGACGGACGTATTATGGCTCGACTCACTCACCCGGATCCCCCATTACAAATCTTCCACAGATTTCAGCATCTCGGGAATAAAATGCTCTCGAATCTGAATGAGAGACGCTCGACGCCCCCTGCGACGCACGATCAATTGCTCGCCGTCAGGCCGCACCAAGTCGCCCGTCACCAGGTCGTCTTCGAAGTCGTACGTCGTCTCCGAGCCCGGAATGGCCTGTGCCTGAGCGACGCTCACCGACAGTGATGCTGTTGTAATTAA
>CAMYJN010000420.1 GCA_947258625.1 uncultured Polyangiaceae bacterium
AATTCGGACGGGGACATCGTCGTGGGCGACTTTTTTCTCCCGCGTTCGACGAAAATCCCAACGACAGGCAGCGTCGGTTTTTCGTACCAGTTTGGGCCGCGGCCTACGAATCCGCCCTGGGTGAGTGCTGGAGCGCTAGCCGCCGACGAGCTCGAGCGCCTCGACCGGCGGAAGCGGGCCGCGAGGGAAGCCGAGCAGGAAGAGATCGCAGCTGTGCGGGCGCGCGGCGGACCCGACGTCGAGCTCTGTGTTCAAGCGGTCGAGCAGAAGTACGCGAAGAAGTACGCACGGATTAAGCAAAGCCGGAAGGAAACGAGGAAGCTGGCCTGGGACATGTTACGCAAGCAATACCGCTGGGGCTGGCCGCGCCGGTACTATTTGCTCACTGCAGACCTCTGGTTCAACGGTCGGGTCGACAACGCTGTAGGGGTGGAGTCGCTCCTGTTCCAAACGGTCCAACGCTCGGGGGAGAAGATCACGGTCTCGCCGCGACTCGGGTTCGAAACCGAGGTCGTGCCGACACGAATGAAGATCCGCGCAGGGACCTACCTAGAGCCGACTCGCTTCGCCCAGTCGACCCTACGAGTCCACGGAACGCTTGGTGTCGACATCAGCCTCTTCAAATGGAACGTCTTTGGGCTATGGCCCGACGATTACCGCTGGCAGATCAGCGCGGCCCTGGACGTCACTCGGAAGTACACGTCTTTCTCGGTTGGCATCGGCGGCTGGTACTAATCGGCGGCGATCTGTTGATCGACGCGGATCCGTGCTTGCCCCCAAGTCGATTCCTTTCTAGAAGACACCGGACCACAGGGGATCTCGCCAACCAATGAAGAACATCATCCTTAGTGTCTGCCTTCTCGCTTCGCTTGCGACAGTCGGCTGCAAGAAAAACAAGACCACACCGCCTCCGCCCGAGCTCTCGGTAACGTTGGTCGATCCTGGGCAGACGCCGCTCGAGCCGTTGCGGTATGCGATTCCGCCGGACACCGTCGTCAAGACTTTGCTGGACATCCGCGATGTGGAGGCTTCAGCGGAAAGAACCGAGCAATCCGAAGACGCATTCGGTGTGCTCCCCGGCTTCAGGCTCCTCCTGCACGCGGGTCCGACCGTCGTCATTCCGAAAGGGTTCCGCTACATCTTGCGCATTTCCAAGGCGGAGTCTGTGCTTCCGGACGGGGTGACTGACCGTCAAACGCTGGAGGTCGAGCAAGGCGTGGACGCGCTTCGCGGGATGCGCGGGCGCTTCGATATCAATACGCAAGGCATCGTGGTCGACGCCGACGTTCCTTGGGCGCAAGGTCAGCAACGCATCCATCCGCGCGTGGCGATCACGATCGGAAACGTGCGCTCGGCAATCGCCACCATCCCATTGCCCCTGGAACCGGTAGGCATCGGCGCGGTCTGGGAAGTTCGAAGGCCTCTTCGGATTTGGAGCGCGCGCGTCACGCAAGTGACGCGATACGAGCTGACCGATCGCGTTGGTGGTCGGTTCCGGGTCACGGTCACGGTCAAGCAGACCGCCGCACCTCAAGTTGCCGACCTCAACCCCGAGCTCGAGATGCACGTTCGCAGCTACGGAATGCATGCGCGGGGCCACGCGCTTGCCGACCTCGGACTTCCGCTCGCCCTCGAAGCGTCGCTCGAGTCCAGCTCCGCGGCCGATATTGCGCTGGTTTCGCCGGAAAAAACAGAGCCTTTGATGTCCGCGCGAAGGGCGGTCCTCCGACTGGTTTCGAAGAAGGAAAGGTAGATTTCATGTTTCGTATCGTGATGCTCGCTGGCGTCTTGCTGGCGACGACTTCTTGCCGAACGAAATTCCAGCCGCAGACGGTGCAAGTGGCCGACCCGGGTCCGCCGCAGCGTGTTCTGCCCGAGATTCGTGTCGTGGACGCAGGCATGACTCCGAGGGTTCCGCTTCGCTACAGGGTTGCGCCGGGGCAAACCGAAACGCTGTTCTTGGAGCTGGTGCGCGGGCAATCGATGCAGGCTCAAGGTCAGGGTGCGCAGAGCGGCATTCCGCCTGTGCAGCTCGAGGTGAAGATGGGCCCCGCCGAGCTGACGCCTCAGGGGTTCATCCGCCACCCCATCCAGATCACGCAGGTCCGGATCTCGAAGATGGCACAAAAGATGAGTCCGGCTCAGCGCGAGCAAATGGAACGGACCCTGGCGCCTCTTTTGCAGATTCAAGGCTGGAGCGAAATGGACGCCCAGGGGCGGGTTCGCCGAGGCGAGTTCCGCGGCATGGAAGACGTGCCGCCGACATTGCGCACGATGCTTGGCAACATTCGCAGCGCGCTTCTCACCGTGCCCTTTCCCGACGAGCCCGTCGGGGCGCGGGCGCAGTGGGAGGTCGAGCGCCGGCTTCAGTTCTCCGGTGTCTGGGTCGACCAGGTCGTGACCTATCGGATCGACAAGATGGATAGGGATCAGCTTCAACTGCAGATCACCGCACGCCAAACCGCTCAGCCCCAGTCCATCGGCAACGGCCGACTCGAGGCGTACCAGGCTTCGATCATTGGCTCGGCCGCAGTCCGCCTGGACTACTTCACGCCCTATTCCGAGGCGGAGTCGACCTCGCAAATGCGCATCAAGACCCAGACCGGCTCAGGGCCCGAGCTGGTCCGCATCGATACAGTGACAGCCGTGAGGCTTTACCCGGCGGAGGCTGCGCAGGAACTGGCCGGTGAAGACCCCGAAGAGGAACCCGCCGATCCGGAAGATGCAAAGGTCATTACCGATCCGGGCAAACAAAAGCTCAAGTGGCGTTAACCGGGGCGCGGCGGAACGCGATACGGGGGTGCGACGGACGGGGCGGCTTCATGACGGGGCTCGGAAAACCCCGCGACACGGGGCTGCATCGAACGGCTCGGCTTGCAAATCTGGTCGGTAGGACTTGAGGGCGGGGACCAGGCAAGCCTCGCCTCGGCGCGCGCGCCAATCCGTGGTGGTTGCTGTCGTGCGGATTGTCACTTGCGACGTCGACTCCGCCCCATATCGCGGGTTTTTCCGAGCCCCTCCAATCATATCCAACTGCGTAGAAATGCGGAACCGAACCCCCCCCACAAGACAGCAGGCGGCAGCGCGAGCCCGCAGGGCGAAGCCCGGCGCAAAGCGCCGGCAAGGCGCAGCGCAGCGACCGCCGCGCCAGGGAGGATTACGGGTGGGGGTGGGCGGGGCGGTGTAAACAAGCCGTACCAGCCAACCCACCCAAGACCTGGCCCCCCCAACATCCGCGGCACCGCGCGCCGTTCTCCGGTGATCTATTCTCTACGCACAAATTGCGCTGGGGCTAGCTCTTTGACGAGGGTGTCGGCTGCTTTGGAGACGGCGTCTGGGTCGTTGCCGTCGAAGGTGACCTTGGTGCGGTAGTCCTCGGCCTTCCATTTGACGTAGCTCCCGACCATGACGGCGGGGAAGTCCTTGGCGATGCGTTCGAGCAAGCTTGCGATCTCGCCTTCGCCGC
>CAMYJN010000421.1 GCA_947258625.1 uncultured Polyangiaceae bacterium
GTAGGGGCGTGACCGTAGGGCCGTGACTGTGGCCGTAAGGCGGTGGCCGGGGACGGGGACGGGAATGAGGGTGTGTGGGTGCTCGTGCTCGTCTGTAATCCCGCTCACAAACCGCCGAGGTCTCGGAAAAAACCTGGACCGGAGTTGCGGTGACCTATGGCGACGTCGGCCGACGGCGAAACGTCGTGTTCCGGCTCGACAGATTTCGACGTTGAGATCGGGCTCGTCACCGAGGTGGCTGTCATGCTCAACTGCAAGCCGGGCCAGGAGCTCGGCGGCGTTCGGGTCAGCGGTGAGTTCAACTTCTGCGCCGACCTGGTCAAGGTCGTCGTGTCGCCTCTCTAGACTTCGATCGGAAACCAGATCGACGTGTTTGCCATGGCCTTGGACATGGAGGGCGACCCCATCGAGTATCGGTGGACCGGAACCGGCGGCAGCTTCGCGGACCCGATTCCATAGCCCTGACTAGCTCTCTTCGTCGCTCGGAGCCGGGGCAGGCTCGTCTTCCGGCTTCTTTGGCGGCGGCGGCGGAGGCTCGCCGTATTCGTCCGTGAGCTTTCTCTTGAGCTTGTCGAGGAGCATGCGCTCGATGTAGCTCGGCATGGCGGGGATCTGGACCACGGCGCGGATCGGGCCGCCGCCTTGGTCCTCGATGCGAACCAGCTCGACGCTGCCGGGGTACATGCGGCCGTCATCGCGGTAGTCGAAGAGGAAGTAGCCGACCTCCTGGTCGCGGTCCTTGATCGGGTAGCCCTGGTCGACGCGGATGAGCCGAATCGCGGCGCCCCAAACCTGCTCATAGCTATGCCGAAAGTCCTCACTCTTCTTCGCCTGGCCAGTGGCCGGCGTCAGGAGCGCGAAGGTCATCAAGATGGGAGCCCAGAGCTTCATCGGAGCCCACGCTACCGAACCCCCCCGCCCAGTCCAAAAATAGCGCGGGATGCAGCCGGTCTCGGTCGCCGCGGCTGGGGCTGCCGCGGATGTGGTGGGGGGTGGTTGCTGGGCTGGGGGGCTGGTTAGGTTTGGTTACACCGCCCGCCCGCCCCCACCCGTAATCCTGCTATCACTCTCACGCGAGTGCACAGCGTGCCTGGCGCGGCATTCGCTTTGCTCTGCCTTGCCGGCGCTTCGCGCCGGGCTTCGCCGTTCCGGCTCGCGCTGCCGCCTGCTGTCTTATGGGGGGGTGCTGGTGCCACGCTTTTACACACCTAATTATGAATGGAGGGGCGCGGAAAAAAGCGCGATGTGGGGGTTCGGCGGCGTGTGAGTGACAATCCGCACGACAGCAACCACCTCGGATTGGCGCGAGCTCCGAGGGGCGGCTTGCGTGGCCCCAGGCCCCCAGCCCCTCCGGCCACCTTTGCAAGCCGCCCCGTCCGCAGAACTCCCGCGTCGCGCTTTTTTCCGCGCCCCGCTAGGAACCCACTGCCTCCGCCCCTACCCCCCCTTCGCCAGCTCCTCCACCATCGGCATCAGCTTGTCCCGCGTATTGAGCGAGGGGTCATCGATTACCCGATCCAGCAGCGTCCGGAGAATCTCCCCGACGATGGGGCCTGCGCCGCCCTCGAGGTGCTCGATCACGTCCTTGCCGCCGATGGCGAGGTCCTGGGTGGTGAGCGCGTTGCCCTCTTCGATACTCTTGTCGATTCGGCCGCGCAGCTCCTTCAACAGCGAAAGCTCTTCTTCGACGTTGCGCCCCTTTCCGAGCGCGTCCGCTTTGCCCAGACGCAGTAAGGGGTCGACGCGCTCCGGGCCCACGCGTTTGATGAACCTGCGCACCGCCGCGTCGGTCCATTCACTGCTGTAGCAAATCAAGTGGTGCCGAATGAGGCCGGCCACGAGCTCGCGCTCCTGATTCGAGAAGCGGTAGTCGCGAAGCCAGCGCTCGGCCATGTCGGCGCCGACTTTCTCGTGATGGTAGAAGGTCCAGTCCCCGGTCTTGTCGGATTTGGCGCGCGTGCGCGGCTTGGCGATGTCGTGAAGGAGCGCCGCGATTCGTTCGACCGGATCCGCCGCCGATTCGTCGAGCACCCGCATGGTATGATTCCAAACATCGTAGGCGTGCCATTGGTTCTGCTCGCAGCCCACCTGCTCCAACAGCTCCGGGTAGGTCACCTCGAGAATGCCGGTGCGACGCATGACCTCAAACGCGCGCGACGGGGTTTCCGCCTTCATCGCTTTCATCCACTCTTCTCGGACGCGCTCCGGGCTCACCTTTCGAAACGTGTCGAGAGCGCCGCGAAAGGCGGCCTCGGTGCCCGGATCGAGCTCGAAGTCGAGCGTGGCCACGAAGCGCGCGCCCCGGAGAATCCGAAGCCCATCCTCCTGGAAGCGCTCGCTTGGGTCCCCAACGGCACGAAGGACTTTGTCCCGCATGTCGGCCAGCCCACCGAAGGGATCGACCAGCTGCCCGTCGACCGGGTCGTAGGCGAGCGCATTCACGGTGAAGTCCCGCCGCGCTAGATCGCGATCGATGTCCTCGACGAAGACCACGTGATCCGGTCGCCGGCCGTCCGAATAGGCGCCCTCCCCGCGCAACGTGGTCACCTCGAAGGGCTGACCCTTCCAAAGGACGGTCACCGTGCCGTGGTCTATGCCGGTCGGGATGACCTTGCGGAAGATCTTTTGGACCTTTTCGGGTCGCGCCGTCGTGGCGACGTCCCAGTCGCTGACCCGGTCCCCGCGCAGGGTGTCGCGGACGCAGCCGCCCACCACCCAGGCTCGCTCCCCGGCGCTGCGTAGCTCCTTGCAGATGTCGAGCACGGGCCTGGCGATCTGTTGGCGGAGAATTCGGTGTGGCACCTCACTTCGATAACCTTATGGAGGATCCAACGCAATTGGCTTGGAAGCCCAACAGGGCTACACTCGAGTGCTTGCCCCCTCCCCCCCCTAACAATCGAATGAACAGACTCTGGAAGCCCTTGCTTGGTTTGGTGGTCGTCCTTGCGGCGTTCACCATTTCCTTTGGCTGGCCGATTCAAAACGGCCTCCAAATCGACATCGACACCTCGCCGAGGGCCCAGGCCGCGCGGCAGAAGACGCCTTGGGACCTGACCAAGCTTCAGGTGATGAACCGGGTGATCCACCAGGTGAACGACGACTACGTCGATCCCAAGCGAATCGACCATCAGCGAATGATGCTCGCTGGTCTCGACGCCATCCAAAAGGACGTGGCGCCTGTCCTCGTACACTACGAAGACGGCGCAGAGACGCTCAGGGTCCAGGTCAATAGCCGGCAGAGCGAGTTCGCCATCCAGGATGTGTCGAGCCCCTGGGAGCTCGCTGGGCGGTTCCGTGAGGTCTTCGCCTTCCTCCAGGAAGAGCTCAAGAACGAAGACGACATCGAGCTCAGCGAAATCGAGTACAGCGCCGTCAACGGGATGCTCAAGACGCTCGACCCGCACACGGTGTTGCTTCCCCCGGAGATGTTCGCCGAGATGCAGACCAGCACGCGCGGCGAGT
>CAMYJN010000422.1 GCA_947258625.1 uncultured Polyangiaceae bacterium
GCGACGCCGCCTGGGCGGACCTCAGCGCGCTCAGCTACCACTACTGGACGCAGCCTTTGCCGACTTCGCTTGCATGGTACGCCAACCTGCTCCCCGACTGGTTTCAGACGTTCTCGTGCGCCGTGATGTTCGCGGTCGAGTTTGGGGCGCCCATCCTTCTTTGGTTGCCCTGGGCCTGGGCACGGCGCGCCGCTGCCGTCGCGATCGTCGCTCTGATGATCCTAATCGGGCTCACGGGCAACTACGGGTTCTTCAATCTATGTACGATTGCGCTCTGCATTCCGCTGCTCGACGATCGACTCCTCGCGCGCTTTGCTCGGGGGAGATTCGATGTCAGCCCCCCGCCCGACCGCAAGACGAAATGGAACGTTTGGCCCGGTGTCGCACCCGCGCTCGTGATCCTGCTGTCCGGTGCGATCTTCGTGTCCGGCACGTTCGGCCGGGGCGCGCCACGTTGGTTGGGGCCGATCTACCCGTTCAGCACCTTCAACAATTACGGCCTATTCGCCGTGATGACGACCGAGCGCCCCGAGATCGAAATCGAAGGCACCGCCGACGGCCAGATCTGGAAGCCATACCGATTCCGCTACAAGCCGGGTCCGCTCGACAGAGCGCCGGTCTGGAACAGCCCGCACCAACCGCGGCTCGACTGGCAAATGTGGTTCGCGGCGCTTGGTGACTATCGCCGAAACGTCTGGCTCAGCAACTTGATGCGGCGGTTGTTGCAGGGCGAGCCGACCGTTCTTCGGCTCCTCGACGAGAATCCATTCGAAGAAGCGCCGCCAAAGCAGATACGCGCCGTCTTGTATCGATACGAGCTCACCGACCGCGACGAACGCAAAGCCACAGGCAACTGGTGGAAGCGCCGCGACCGTACGCTCTACGCGCCGATCCTAGGTGTCGAAATCGAACCGCCTAGTACTGCAGAGTGAACGACACGGACGCCCAATAGCTTCTCACTCGGTACTTTCCCGGACAGCCGGTGCGCACGACCTGCGTATCGGAACAGAGCAGCGTCGACTGGTCTGTTCCCGGGATCGGAGTGGGGTCGGTGCGTTCGATGTACTCGTTTCCAAAGGTTTTGCCCGTGGAGGAGAAAAGGCCGGCGAGATCGAGCCTGTACTTGTCCTTGATGCTCGGATTGTTTCGGTCGTTCCAATAGAAGCCCAGACCAGCGCTGCCCGTGGAGACATTGAACGAGGTCGGCGGTGGCGTGAAGTATTGCGCAAACTCTCCCGTCGTCGCGCCGTTCGCGATGTTCATACCCAATCTGAGCGCCAGGAACTCCTTCTTGAAGCGGTACTCGAACCCGATCTTAGCGCTCCAGGTGTTTTTCCAACCGAACGGCACCACGATCTCGCTGAGCACGGTGCCGTCGGGCAGCGAGGCGACGACGGTTTGGTTCTTGTTGCCAGTCTTTTCGGCTCCGTGAAACTGAGCTCGCGCTTCAAAAGCCAATAGTAGGTGACTGTTCGCCTGATACGAGACGCCGAACGCCACCGCGTGCGGGATGAACCAATCCGCTTCTGCATCGAGGGCTTGCGGGATAATATCGGTTCGGGTCGTGCCCGTCAGCTTGATCTTCGAATACATTCGGTACATCGCGCTGATCCTGACTTTGCGATGTGGTTTGATGGTGAAGCCGAATCGTGGTGACGGGAAACCCACGCCCCCGATGTCGTTCGTCACGCGCCCGTAGCCGGGGTTCCCTGGCTGATACCCGGGTAGAGCGGCCGCGCTATTCTGCCACAGGTCGGCGGTCTGCTTCGACCACGGCAATCGCAGTGCAACGCCGAGCTGAAACTTTTCATGGACGTGAAATGAGAAACCCGCTGCAAACTCGCCTACAAAGAAGGTCACATCGAGGTTTTGCGGCTCTGGGTTCGTACAGTTAGGTGGGGTGCTGGCGGGGTAATCGGGCGCACCTCCCACCGGATCACCATCCACGCATCTCACCCCGCTGAAAGACGACCCGTAACCCGTCTCGATGTAGATGCCGCCGGCAAACACGACGCGGGGCGCGATTCTCCCCGCGATGAAGCCGGATGGAATTGGACCGAATCCGACGCCGGAGTCGACCACCGTGTTGGGGCCCGCGACCGGCGCACGTTGGTTGGTGAACAGGGCGGTGAAGTTGACGGTGAAGCCGAGCTTTTCGATGCCGTCCAAGTTGGCGGGATTGAGCACGAGCGCGGCAGGTCGGTCGAGGTAGGTCACCCCCGTGAGCCCCATTCCGATGCTTCGGCTGTCGTAGGCAGTGGGTTCGGGGTTGGCGCTGGCAAGCGCCGGAGTGAGCATGCCAGTCACGAGGCATGCCATCAGTAGTTTGTGCTTCATGACGGGGGCTCCTCCACCCAACTCGCGGCCCGGGGGGTCGGCGCAGGATACATGGAAAGCCCGCTGTAGGGTCAACCAAAAAGCACGAGATGATGCACAAATAACCAGGTAAGATCCGTCTCTTAGCTAGCTTGCGGCTCTCAAATCGACGCGAGCTTCGTGGGGCATCCTATACCGGTGCCGCCGAGGCCGCAGTACCCGGCCGGGTTCTTTGCGAGATACTGCTGGTGGTAGTCCTCCGCATAGTAGAACGGCGGCACGTCGATGATCTCGGTCGTGATGCGCCCGAATCCCGCATCGTCGAGAGCGCGTTGGTAGCGTTGCAACGATTCCGTCGCCGTTTGGTGCTGCTCGTCGTCGAAGCAATAGACACCGGAACGATATTGCGTTCCGCGGTCGCCGCCCTGTCGCATGCCCTGTGTCGGGTCGTGGCTCTCCCAGAACAGCTTGAGAAGATCTTCGTAACTCAGTTCGGCCGGTCGATAGACGACCAGGACGACCTCATTGTGACCGGTGAGTCCGGAGCACACCTCTTCGTAGGTCGGATTGGGAGTCTGGCCTGCGGCGTAGCCTACCGCGGTCGTGAAGACCCCTTTGGTTTCCCAAAATTTCCGCTCGGCGCCCCAGAAGCATCCAAGGCCGAACATCGCCATCTGCGTGTTTTCGGGGAAGGGGCCTTCGAGCGGAGAGTCTAGGACGAAGTGACGGGCCGCAACCGGCATCTTCGCTTCGCGCCCGGGCAGCGCCTGCTCGGGCGTGGGCATTCGAAGCTTCTTCTCGGAATTGAAGAACATAGGTGTTTACATAGAGAACTTGTGTCGCATCGCCAGTGCTTAGGCCTCTGCGCTTGGCGATCAGACAATAATACGATAACCAAGCTCGATGGACGAGCGGCAGATCTCCGAGATTGCCAAGCGGCTTCGAGGCAGCCGGAGCGTCCTGTTCATCACGGGAGCAGGGATTTCGGCCGACTCGGGTTTGCCGACCTATCGCGGGATCGGCGGGCTCTACGAACAGGAGGAAACCGACGACGGCATTCCCATCGAGGCGGCGCTTTCTGGGGCGATGTTCCAGCGTGATCCTGCGCTGACCTGGAAGTACATCCATCAAATCGAAAGCTCGT
>CAMYJN010000423.1 GCA_947258625.1 uncultured Polyangiaceae bacterium
CGCGAGCCATGGGACGGCATACGAAACTACCAGGCCCGCAACTTCATGCGCGAAATGGCTGCCGGCGATCTCGTCATCTTTTACCACTCCAGCGCAAAGCCGCCTGGGGCGGCAGGCATCGGCCGCATCTGCTGCGAGGCCTATCCAGACCCGACGCAGTTCGACGAGAGGAGCAAACATTACGACTCGAAGTCCAGCAAAGACGATCCGCGCTGGTCCCTGGTGGACGTCGAGTTCGTCGAGAAGTTTGACGAAGAGCTTCCCCTTCACGCGCTGAAGCAGGACCCCGCGCTCGAAGGCATGCGGGTCACGCAAAAGGGCTCACGCCTCTCGGTCCAGCCGGTCGAGAAGAAGCACTTCAAGCGTGTGCTGAAGATGGCTGGGGCGAAGATGAAGTTGCGCTAGGGCCCAAAATCGAACGGGCATGGGTCTGGCACGCGTTTTCGCGGTATGGCAGTTAACTATCCGGAATCACAAATGTTCTGAGGGGCTAGCGTGTCCCCTAGATCCAGCGGTCTTCGGCGGTTGCGGAGACGGGGGTGAGGGTCAGGCGGACGTGGTGGCGCTTCTTTTGGCCGTTCTGGTTGCGGTGTCGCGGGACTTCGGCGGCGTTGACGTAGAGGACGCCGTCTTGGGTGATTTGCGCCGGACGGTGTTTTCCGGACTTCGTTTTGCGGTGCATGTGGCCGGCGACAGTCGCGAGCACGGTCCGGCCGCTGGTCTTGGCGTGCTGCACCGCCTGTTCGAGATCGCGGTCGCCCCAGTCCTCTTCTTTCTTCCGAAAGTCACAGCCCCAGATCGAGTCCGAGCGGTCGCCTAGACCCGAAGGCCCGTTGTGCGCGAGGAACAAGATTGGCGCGTCGTCACAGCTGTCGACCAAACCCTTCAAGCGTGCGGCCGATGCGTCCATCGAATCGATGCCGTACCGTTTTGCGAGATAGCGACGGCAGGCGAGGCGCCTCCCGCCGATCGAATGCGGCCGACCCACGACGATGTTCAATGGCACACCGGCCGGGGCAACGCGGCGCCGGCTGTACCCGAGGAGCTCGACGTCGCCCAGTGCGCGCCGCAGGCTCGCGCAGCGACCGGCCTGACCTTGGCAAAACGCGTTTCGAAGACGGTGCGCGCGCGGCGCGATTTCCGCACCGAGTTGAAACGCGTGGAGCCCGTCGTGGTTGCCGGGAATGCACATCGCCGGCACGCGAAGCTTGCGCAGCACACGCGCGACGCGCCGCCCTCGCAGCTGTGTGTAGCCCGCCAAATCGCCCACAAACAGCACGAGGTCGTATCCGCCGTCGTTGAAGAAAGCGACGTCGGCATCGTCCCAGAACAGATGAACATCACCGATCACGGCAACCGTTGCCACTTGCACGGCGTCATCGTCCATGGGACGAAACCTAGCCGACCTAGAGGCGCGCGCGAGCGGGAAGGGACCTTTCGATGACAGCTCCTTCGCTCCTTGCCATTTTCGTTGGGGGGAAGTCGCGCCGGATGGGCGAGCACAAAGGGCTGCTCTCGATCCCAGGCAGCGCGGAGCCGATCGTCGAAGCGCTAGTTCGGCGAGGTCGCGAGGCGGGTTTCGAGCCGGTGCTGGTCGGCGAAGCGACGCCCTACGCGCGGCTCGCGGAGGGCGTGCTCCGACTCGACGACGACCCTCCGGGCGCCGGCCCTCTCGCCGGTCTTCACGCCGCTTTGCGTCACGCATTGAAGACTCATCGGTCACAGCTCGTCGCAATCGGCTGCGATATGCCCTTTGCCAGTGCCGAAGCTCTCGCAGCGGCTCGCGACCATCGAAGCAGCGCCATCGTGGTTGCGCCAAAGCGCGCGGCCGATGCGCCCTGGGAGCCCATGCTCGCCCGATACGACGCCGTTCGTCTTGCCGACCCTCTGGCGGAGGCGATTTCGCGAGGTGAGACCTCTTTCCAAAAGCTCTTCGCGTCGATCGAGGTCGAGGCGCTGCCTCTGAGCGAGGCCGTCGAACGGGCGCTCGAGGACTGGGACCGCCCCGAAGACCTGGTCCTATAAGCCTCTCCACGAGCCGCCTGCTAGGCTCCGGCGCGATGACCGACATCGCCCATGCGCTTCGCGACACCCTGCTCGCGCTCACTCGGATTCCAAGCCCCATCGGAGAGGAAGCGGAGCTCTGCGATCACGTCGAAGCGAGGCTGACCAGCAGCTTGGGCGGCGAGGCGATCACGCGTTTCCACGACAGCTTGATCGTTCACGCGGCAGCGCGTAACGACGCCCCGAAGATCGCGCTCGTCGGTCATCTGGACACGGTGCGCACCCAGCACGAGGGCCCGCCGCGCATCGAAGGCAACCATCTCTACGGCGCCGGCGCGGCCGACATGAAGTCCGGCTTGGCGATCATGATCGAGCTGGTCGAACGCCTGGATCTCAATGCGCTGCCCTGCGATCTCACGTTGATTTTCTACGAGCGCGAAGAAGGCCCGTTCGAGGAAAACCGGCTCGGACCGATCCTAGACACGCACCCCGAGCTCCACGACCTCGACCTGGCGATCTGCCTCGAACCGAGCGACAACCAGATGCAGCTCGGCGCGATGGGCTCGATTCACGCGACGCTGACCTTTCTCGGACGGACGGCCCACAGCGCGCGGCCCTGGCAAGGGGACAATGCGCTTTTCAAAGTCGCGAATTTCATCCGCGAGCTCGAACAGCGGGAACCACACGACGTCGAGCTCGACGGCTACGTATTCCGCGAGGTGATGACACCGACCGTGGTTCAGGGCGGCGGGCCGCGAAACGTCGTGCCCGGTCAGGCAGAGGTCAACGTCAACTATCGCTTCGCTCCGGGCCGGACGGCCGAGGAAGCCTTCGCAGAGCTACGCGAGCTGGCCGGGGACCAATGCAAGATTCAGGCGACCGACCTTTCGCCAGCAGGTCATCCGCACGCCAGCGATCCCTATATCCAGCACCTGATGCGCTGCGGTGTGAACGGGGTTCGCAGCAAGCAAGCCTGGACGGACGTGGCGCGCTTCGACGCGATTGGCGTGCCTGGGGTCAACCTGGGCCCCGGCACCGCGGCTCAGGCCCATCAGCCGAATGAATACACCGAGCTCGACCACGTGTTCGACGGCTACGCGATCTTCGAACGCTTCTTCACCAAGCGTGAAGACAACCCGCTCTACTGAGCGCGGGCTACTTCTTCTACCGCTTCTACTTTTTGCACTCGCCGAACGCCTTGAATGCGCGCGCCGGCGAGACCGCGCGGACCAGGACCTCAGCCGTGCCCTTGGGCTCGACGCTGACCGACTGCCGCGGCGAAGGATCGACGTCGGTCCACACTTCGCATTGAAGCGTGATGTCGCAGCGGTTGGTCACGATGACGATGTGCTTGTACGCAAGCGCGCCGTAACGGGCTTCGCCCCGAATGCTGTAACAATTCTTCATGTCACCGTCGCCGTCCGCCCGACCTGGCGCCGGAAGGCTCATG
>CAMYJN010000424.1 GCA_947258625.1 uncultured Polyangiaceae bacterium
CGCTCGGTCCTTGCATCTGCCTTGCTGCTTTCAATTGCATGCGGACACAGCCTTAAACAAGCGCAAAGAAGCGAGGAGGCGTACGAGCAGTGCTACGGGGCTGACTACAACGCCGCAGTCACGCCCGCTCAACGCCGTGAGTGCTGGATCGACTGGCTGCGAGCGCATTCCCCAGGAGAGCCCCCCGAGCGCATCCGCTACGCCGAAATGCGCCTGAATCAGCTCGCCATCGACGGATCCACCCGCCCACTTCCGGCCGGACCACCTGAGCCAATGGTCATCTACGAGCACGAGTACCCCCGACCGCCGCCGGGCGAGTATCAGCTGTCCGGCTGCAATCCGCTCTGCAACGACCGCTGGGCGAGCTGCAACAGCTACTGCGAGCTGAAGGACAAGAGCTGTGTGGCGGCCTGTGAGAGCGAGTTTCGGGTTTGCGTCGATGGGTGTCCGTAGAGACCACCGGGACCCGGGGGAGCGCGACACGCGGGTTCACCGGACGGGGCGGCTTGCAAAGGTGGCCGGAAGGGCTTGGGGCCTGGGGCCACGCAAGCCGCCCCTCGGAGCTCGCGCCAATCGGGGCTGGCTGCTGTCTTGCCGATTGTCACTTCCATGAGAAGGCCACCTGGTGTCAAGGGGGATCGGGCCCCGAGCTGTGGTCTGGATGTCTTTTGGTCGTGCAGGCGTCTCGCCCCAAACAAACCACCTCTCCGCCACGCTTCCATACGCACTCGGAGTGGGTTTTGGTGACCCGGTGCACAGTGGGGTCCGTCCCGTACAGGGGCTGCCATCTCACGAGCGGGCTCGACGGAGCAGAGCTCTGGCGTCCCCGTGACAATCGCGCAGTCCCCCGGACGGGGCGAAAGGTGGAAAAAGTTCGGGCGAGATGCTGCATTCGGATCGCTCAGGCGGCGTGGCTATGTTCGGGGGCAAGGCGAAGTGGTTCGTAGACCTCGCCGCTGACCCACAGACGGTGAAGCAGGACGGCGAGCTTGCGGGCGACCGCGACGACGGCGCGCTTCTTGGCCCGCTTGCCGCCTTGGGCCGCCAATCGAAGTCCGAAGCGCCGCAGATCTGAATCCCGTCCACGCGCGCTCAAGATGCAGTGGGCGCACTGCACCAGGAGCCGACGTAAGAAACGGTCCCCCGCCTTGGTGATGCCGAGCTGAGGGTCGTGACGTCCCGACTGGCGTTGTTTGGGCACCAGCCCCACAAAGGCGGCGGCATCGCGACTGCTCGAAAAGCGCTCCGGACGCTCGAGCGTGAGTGTGTAGGCCAGAGCCGTGATCGGCCCCACACCTGAGACCTGCTGAAACAAGCGCGTCTCCGGATGCTGTGCACAGAGCTGTGCGATCTGCGTGTCATAGTCCTTGATCTGCGCACTCAGCGCTTCGATGCTCTCGAGCATGGGGCCGAGCGCAGGCTGAAGTGCGGGGGGCAAGGTCACCTTGCGTGTGAAGTAGTCGGCGTCGCAGGCGACCAAGCGCATCCCCGCGCTCTTGGTGATACCGCGGACCGAAGCGATGAGCCGGGTGCGACTGCGCACCAGGGCATCGCGCGCTCTGAGCGAGGAGAGCTCAGTGTGCGCCTCTTTGCCGCGATGCTCGATGGGCCGGAGCAGAGTCGGGTCCAAGCGCCCCAGTCGCGCGAGTGCTTCGGCATCGAGGCGATCGCTTTTGTGGGTGCCGCCGTAGATCAGTCGCACATGGCGAGGATTGGCGACCAGACATTGGTGGCCGAGCTCGGCGATCACGGCACTGCTCCACCGCGAGTGGGTGCCGACCTCGAGCACCACGAGGGCGGACTGCAGACCGGTGAAGAACTTGTGAAAGGCTCGGCGTGTCGAAGCAATCTTGGTCCTGCGCAGGACCGTGCCGTCGATGCCGAGCAGGCAGAGGTGACTGGTGCGATCTCCGAGGTCGCATCCGATAATCGTCGTGGTATCTTGGTCCATGGTCGCCTTCTCCTTTGTGATTGCACGTCAAGTGCGTGACCCAATCATGGGACGAGCATCTGCTTAAGCCCGCTGTGAGGAGGCGGCCTTCTCATTCCATCTCACACGCCGCCGAACCCCCGCATCGCGTTCCGCCGCGCCCCTGAATCCATATCCATTCAATAGGAGAACGGCTCGGGATGCGCAGCACAGCGATTGGGTCGAGCCTAGCCGTGGGTCGTCTTAAGGAGTTGGGGGCGAGTGGGTCCCAATCGCGAGCACGCCCGTCGCGAGCCGTTCTCCGATCGGGTGGTTGTTGGTTGCTGGGGGTTTGGGGTTACGACGTCTTGCCGAGCATCAGTCGGAAGAAGGGGGCGCCGGTGTGTTTCATCATGCCGATGATGTAGACGAGCGCGATGATGCCGTCGAAGGCGACGATGCCGTATTGCCAGGACTCGGCTAGACCCTTGGGGACCATGTAGAGGATGCTGACGACCGCGGTAAGTCGCACGAACCCTTGCCAGAAGATTATCGGCGCGCGGACAGACATGTCCTGTGCGGACCAGACGAGCGCTGCGCCGGCGAAGATCAGGAACGCGCCGACGGTCATCAGTGCGCCGAAGTGAGCGTCCTGCGCTTCGAGGATTGCTGCGGCGCAGGTCGCAAGTCCGATTGGAATATCCAGAAACCCGGTGATCAAGACGAATTTTCTCAGCACGCTTCGCTCGCTTTCGCGCCCCGGACCAGGCGGCGGGGCTAATCTAGGCCACGTGCTTGCAGCTGTCACCGGGTTCCTGGAAGGTCCGGCGAGCTGGACGGAATCGCATACGACGACGCGATCGGCATGGGCCAGGCGATGGCGACCAACCAGGGTCGAGCGCACAGCACCATCAGCTCACCCACGAAGAAGCGCTGGACCCGGACATCGGTTACCAACCGAAGAGCCGGTCAGCGAAATCCTGGCGTGAGCATCCGCAGCTGGCCGACAATCTGTGATCCAAGACACAGTGCCGCGCCCTTGTCATTGACGCTGTAAAAATACACCTCGACACTGTGTAGAGGCAGGGTGGACTCGAGGGAGCGCCGCCAGCCGCGGTTTGGGGGATTCGATGACGCGCTTCACTTTTGTTCTTGGGGCATTTTGGATGATGACGCTCGGCGCCGGCGCACAGGACCTGCCGGGGACGTTCTCTGTGGAGCAAAACGGCGTGTCGCTCACCGGAGAGGATGCGGAAGTCGTCGAAGACAGCCCGGAGCCCAGAAAGGCCTACGAGAAGAAAGTTGGCGGCATCGTCTGGCTAGAAGCCACGGCAGGCCCTTCCAAGTTTGATGTGACGCGATTTCGAACGCTCAAGATCATCCCTGACCAGGTCAGCTCGTTCATTCCAAGCGTTGTGGTACGCGGTCCGGAGTTTGGCGCTGCCCTTCGCTTTCGGACGGGCTCGACGACGATCGGCGCCCGATTCAAGCACGCCGACTACGAGCCGTTCAATCTCACCTCCATCGGCCTGG
>CAMYJN010000425.1 GCA_947258625.1 uncultured Polyangiaceae bacterium
GTGCACCTGACTGACGAGGACAGCGGAGAAATGCCGTTTGCGTCGGCGGATGGGCAAGTGCGGGAGTGGAAGATCTCCCGGAAAGGCGTAGCGGAGTTCTTGGCGCTTGCAGCACAGGCGCCGGAGTACGTGGGACAGTCGGTGGCGTTGTCGGGGGCGGGGTTGTCAGCGGCTTGAACGGATATCGATGACTTCGAAAACGCGGTCGACGAGACGCAGGCCGAAACCGGGTTATCCCGAGCGGTGTAGGCCTGCGGTTTCCGTGTCCTTCCAAGGCGTCTGGTATAGAGAGAGGCGAGGGGGCGCCTGATGTTCGCTCGATCGATTTTGATAACCGTGATCGCGAGTGTGGTGGCGGCCGCGCTCGGAGGGTGCGGTGGGGAACCGGGTTCGGCGGCGTCGTTCGACTATGAGATGCCGGCCCGCTTTGAGGTGCCTGCGCTCCGGTCGCCTGAGGATCAGTCGGAGTACGAGGTTTATGTCGACGGGCCGCTTCAGCCGGAGGGGTGGCGGGTGCGGTTCGATGCGTGCCGCTCGACGGGGTCACCGGCGAAGTACAGCTGGAGCATCGACGGCGAAGAGGTTGGCGTTGAGACGCGGTGTAACGGGTTCGAATACGACTTCCCGGCGGAGGGGGGATATACGGTGTCGCTCGTGGTGGAGGACAGCAGCGGCGAGCAGATGGAGCAGACCCAAGTCATCGAGGTGCGCGACCTACTCATCTTCGGCCTCGGGGACTCGTACGGGTCGGGGGAAGGCAGCCCCGACGTGAACGACTTCGACGAGGGTGGCGTGCAGTGGCAGAATAACCGCTGTCACCGATCGGCGCAGTCGGGGCAGGTGCGCGCGGCGCAACAGATCGAAGAGGCCGACCCACACACGTCGGTGACCTTCGTGCACGTGGCCTGCTCAGGAGGCCGGATCTACGAGGCCTTGCTCGAGCCATATGATGGAATCGATGTCGGGCCGGAGGACGAGCCGCTCCGGGCGCAGATCGATCGGGTTGCAGAGCTCGCGGATGATGCCGAAATCGACGCGCTCTTCGTGTCGATCGGTGGCAATGACATCAACTTCTCCAAAGTGGTCGAAGCCTGTGTCCTTGGTCAGGACTGTCATTTGGGCATTCCGACGATCGATCCGCTCCTCGAGGGCACGGCCTCTTTGGTTTGTGGTCTCACGGGGTCGTTCGAAGACGAATGCAAGTCCTACCTGGACCCGGACGTGATCGACGTGGACTCACTCGATGCGCAAACGATCTTCGACATCGGTTCCAAGGACGAGTACGTCGAGGTTGTCGAAGGCGAAGTCAAAGTGGACGTACACCGGGACGGTCTCGACGACCTACCTTCCAACTATGATGCCCTCGCCGAAGCGATCGTGGACTCGCTTGGGATGGAGCCGGCGCGGGTCTATTTGACCGAGATCCCGGACGTAACCCGCGACGAGTTCGGCGACCTTTGTGCATGGCCGACCGACCTTCCCGGATATTTGGAGACCCTGCGCATCGCGGCGCAACAGGTGCCGGGGGTGACGAAGACGGAGATGGAATGGGCGAGCACCTACGTGTTGACCGAGCTCCGCTCCGCGATGCGGGCCGCTGCCAACAAACATGGCTGGCAGTTTGTGGAAGGCGTGGACGCGCGCTTCGCTGGCCACGGCTACTGTTCAGACGTGACTTGGCTCACGCGTCTCCAGAACACATTTCAGTTTCAGGGCGACCAAAACGGAGCGCTGCACCCGAACCGCGTGGGGTATGGGGCCTATGCAGACGCCATCGTCGAGGCGTTCGATCTTGTTCAGTAGTGGATGCCGAGACCGATGATGTAGTGATTCGTCCAGACGGACGTGGCCACCCTTCGACCTCGGATCTGCCAGGCGGGTGTGAAGTAGGTGGCGCGGTATTCGAGGATGACCGAGATCCAGCTGGATGCGATGAGCCGGATCCCGACGCGCGCATCGAGGCCGGGGTCGACCGAGGTGTCGCTCTCGACGCGCGCGGTGCCGAATGCAGCCAGGCCTTCGGCGAGCTTTGCCGTCGAGAGGATGAGAGACGGACCGATAGCGAGGTACGGCTGGGCGCGGCCGTTCGGGTGCTCCGGGCTTCGGACCAAGGGTGCGCGAAACATGAGAAGCGCAGAGATTGGGATCACGCTGACCTCGTAGGGGCTCTGAATGCCCCACGACTGAATGAAGACCGAGAAGTCCCCCGAGACGCCGAGCCACGGAAAGCGCCCGACGAACCAGCCGACCCTGAGTCCTCCAACCGGTGACTTCGTGTTGGAGCATTCCGCTCCACAAAGCAGGCTCTCCTCCTGAAGGACGCCGTCGAGCGTGACGGTGGCATCCGTCGTGACTGCCGCGCCGATGTAGATGTCTGAGAACACCTCACCTCGACGCGTGCGCGTGCGACCTTGTCCGGAGGCCGACGTGGATTGGGGGGCGGACTCGGAACTGGCGGAAGAATGTCCTTGGCTCGGGGCGCTGACCGGGCCTTTGCCACTCGGCTGTGCGCCCGCCGCAAGGGACCAAGTCCCAAGAGAGACTGCGGTGATCGTGGCGATGCACGTCAGGCTTCGCGTCGTGATGATCGCGGGATGGATTCGACGACTATACGTGATCACGCAATTTCGTCGGAGAAACCGGCCAAGACTAGAAGAAGCCTGCGCAGTCGTCATCGACTGCGGCAAGAACAAGGACGATGGATGCGGCGAAAGTTTGCATGTGGGCGCTTAGCCAGCCTGCAAGAACGCCCGCCAAGGGTCCCAATAGAACTTACGCCACCCTTCGCTCACGCCGTCGTAGTCGCGATCCGCAACGCCGATATGCACCAGATCGATACGCCCGCCGGATACTGCCTCCGAAAATGCGAGTACGAGAATCGAGTCGGGATCGTCGACGCCAAAGTTGGTCGACCGCCAGGTCTGTACCACCAGGCGCCCGGGCACAGTCGCGACCATCCGCCCGCTCAGCGCCCCACCGAACGCCGAAAACGCGGACCCAGGCTCGCGCGAGACCATCACCTCGCTTCCGGTAAACGCCGAGTGTCGCTTCGCGTCGACATACATCTCGAAGAGCGCTTCGGGAGAAGCCGGAAGCTCTACACTCTGTTGAATATCTTTGCCCATCACGCCATCTAGTCCCGGCCGGTACTATAGGCGGTGTTGTATAGGCAAGTACAGGTTGCGGCCGAAATGTTACCGCTTGGGCTTCGACAAGTGTGCGCCGACCTGGCGCGGGCGCGGCTTTAGAAGACGTATGCCAGGTTGATCTGTACTTGATGGTAACCGGTTCTGTAGGAGGTTGTCGTCGCGGTGTTGAGGCTGATGGAGTAGTTCAGGTCGAAATTGAACATGGCTAGATCGAAGTTTACGCCGAAGCGGGCGATGACCTTTGCGCAGACGAGCCATGAGATCCCGAGCATGATGGGGAGCTCGAGCAG
>CAMYJN010000426.1 GCA_947258625.1 uncultured Polyangiaceae bacterium
TCCTCCGCCGAGCCGCTCTTCGATGGTTTCCAAACGATCTTCGGCGCGGGCCTCGGGGCAAAGCTTCTCGCTCTGGTCGCCGTGACCGGTCTGATCGCCAGCTTTCACAGCATCATCTTCGCCTACGGCCGGCAGATTTTTTCCCTTTCGCGTGCAGGTTACTTCCCGCGTTGGCTTTCCCGCACGCACCCCCGCCGCAAGACCCCGTACATCGCGCTCTTCGTCGGCGCCTTGCTGGGCTATCTGGTCGCATACGGCATCCACGCGCTCGGGCCTGAGCATCCGGTTGGCGCCGTGCTGCTCAACATGGCGGTCTTCGGCGCAGTGATCGCCTACGCGCTCCAAATGGTTTCGTACATCTTGCTGCGCGTTCGCCTGCCCGACATCGAGCGTCCTTACAAGAGCCCACTCGGAGTGCCGGGCGCGCTCGTGGCGTTGCTGATTGCCTTGGTGACCCTGGTCGCGCTTTTCGTGACCGACCCGATCTATCAGAAGGTGGTCATTGGCGCCGCGGTTTGGTATGGCCTGGGCCTTCTTTGGTTCGCCGTGTACGCGCGGCGGAGACTCGTGATGGCGCCCGAAGAGTCTTTCGCGCTCTCCGCGCACGATTCTCGGGACGAGCCGTAGCCAACGTGCCAAGCTCCGACCATGCGAGTTCTGCTGGTGCGGCATGCGGCTGCGGTCGACACGGGGTCGGCGCGGACCGACTACGAGCGTTGGCTGACCGAGGGCGGCCGGCGGACCATGACAAAGGTCGGAGAAGCGCTCACGAACATCGATCTGCGATATTCCCTCATCTACACCAGCCCGCTCGTGCGCGCGGTCCAGACCGCCGAGATTCTTGCCGCGACCCAGCCAGGGTTCGACGGTCCGCTCGAGGTCCTGAGCGCCCTTTCGACGGAGGAAGGAAGCGCCGCACAGGCACTGGCACCGCTCGATCGTGCGGGGAACGACGAGCTCATCGTGATGGTCACCCACATGCCCAAGGTGGGGGTCCTCGCGGCGCACCTCGGCCAGCTCGCCACGGCCCCTTCGTTTCGGACAGCCTCTGCCTGCCTGCTGAGCCGGCAAGGCGGCAAAGGCCGCTTCGAATGGATGCTCGACCCGGACACGTGCGAGCTCAGGCAGGCGTGATGCCCAGTCTGCTCCGAACCGCCTAGACCGTGCAGACCTGATTGCGGCCGCGGTTCTTCGCTTCGTATAGCGCCTTGTCCCCTTGAACGAACAGGTCCGGCGCGGTCGACGCATGGTCGGGAAAGGTCGCCACACCCAGAGAAGCCGTGACCCGCAGCGGGCCGAGCTCGGTCTGCAGCTCGGTGCCTTCGAGCTCCTCCCGCACACGCTCGGCAAGCAGCTGAGCGCCCCGCGAGTCGGTTTCCTCGCAGAGCACGCAGAACTCCTCGCCGCCAAATCGCGCCACGATGTCGGTTTCCCGCTTCATGCGCCGGAGGACCTGGCCGAGCGCCTGAAGGACCCGGTCGCCCGCGGCGTGCCCATACGTGTCGTTGACCGCCTTGAAATGGTCGAGGTCGGTCACGATCACCGAGAGCTTTCGTCCGAATCGTTGGGCCGCGAGGAGCTTCTGTTCCATCTGATCGAGAAACGCGCGCTTGTTCAAGCAGCCGGTTAGCCCATCGGTCGTCGCGAGCTCCTCGAGCTGGCGAACCAGACGCGCACTCGCCATCGCTACGGCGAGATGATTGGACAGTGCTTGGAGCGTGGCGCGTACGGGCGCGCCGAACGCTTCGGGCCTCTTCGCTGCGACGATCAGCGTCCCGATTGGCTCTTCTCGAACCACCAAGGGCAAGACCAGGAGCGACTCCATCCCTTTGAGCTTCGCCTTCTTGGTGAAGAGCACCTGCTGCTTCGAATCGAACTCGCCGCGGTACGGCAGGTAGTGCCGGTTCTTGACCACCATGGCGGTGAGCGAAGTGTTGTCACGAAACCGGAGGCCATGAAACTCGAGTGCGCGCTCCCCTGACGCGCGCCGCACGGTGTGCTTCCGGCCCTCGTGCTGGTATTCGGTGATCGCCGCGAAGTCGTGTGGCGCGATCTGCTTCGCTGCCGTCAAACCGACTTCCATGACCGCGTCCTGAGTTCGCGCAGTGCTGAGGTCTTGAGAGACGCGGTAGAGGATCTCTTGCTCGACCTTGGAGCGTTCGAGCTGCATGAACACGCGTTCGTTTTCGAACGCACGCAGGACGTGCGAAGTGCTGTCCCGGAGGAGCTCTTCTTCCTCGGGGCTAAACCCGCGGTCGACGAGTCGGTCGGCGCAAAGAACCGCCCGGAGATGACCCCGCTCGAGAACCGGGACCGCGATGAACGATCGCACGGCAGCCGGACCTCGGTAGTAGCAAATCCCTCGATATCCATTCCGAATTTGCTGAAGGTTGGTGGTCAGCTTGCGTCGGACCGCCGCACCGACCGCGCCCGCTCCGAGCGAGAACGGGCCGTCTGCGAGGTCGTCGCTCTTCGACACCAACTCTACGATCCGAAGCTGTTCGGGCTCGCTGATCGGCATCAGCAGAGCACAGGTGTGGAGGTCGAGCGTTCGATGGAGCAGCTGCAGGGCGTGGTAGAGCGCCTGACGAACCTCCTGGACGCTGGTCTGGTAGAGGCGGTCCTCGTCCCGCGCACCGCCCGACGAAGGTGCAACCAAGCGAAAGAGCCGAGTATCGTCGCGCACCTTTTCCTTTTGAGCCTCGAGCTCGAGTGCAGACTGGCGGCGAACGCGAACGATCTCTGCGCGCGTGAAGAGATAGCTGAGCGCACCGAAACCGGCGGTGAATAGCGCATTCAAACCGAGGAGCAGCGGATCGCGAACGTGCTCACCGAGGAACGCGATGGCGAATCCCAGCACCAGCGCAAAGGCAACGAGCCCGATGCCCGCGCGCCCCGTTGCAAACGAGGCGACGAGCGCGACGGTGACGTAGGTCAGCGGATAGAGGTCGCTGCCGACGCCACCGCGAAGCTGAATCAGTGCCAGGACGCCGACGATCAGAAAGGCACCGAGCTCGAACGCAGACTTCTCGTCGGTACCGTGTCGATGCGCGTTGCGCGCGCGGGCACCGAAGAGAGCCGCCCAGCAGGCGAGCCAGACCAGATGCCCCCAGCCGAGGTCTCGGCTTCCGGGAACGAAGAAGCCCGCGAGCAAAAAGGCGGCGAGCAGGAGCGCAGCGGCCAATCCCCATGTCGACCGCGCGGTGCGCCTGACGCGAAGCGCTGCCTGAACCAGGGCCGTCATACCAGAACGGTGTTACGCTCCGATGCATCCGTTCAGCAAGAAATCCGCGGGAGTGTGGGCTTTGCGCCCACCTAGGGCCGGGGGAATTGGAAGACGAACTCCTCGGCCCGAACCATCCCCAACTCGTCCCGCGCAATGCGCTCGACGTAGTTGGGGTCGCTGCGGAGCGCGTCGATCTCGCCCTTGAGC
>CAMYJN010000427.1 GCA_947258625.1 uncultured Polyangiaceae bacterium
TGAAGCAGGAAGTCGATGCGCTTCCCGACCGCTGCGCTCGAATTCTCGATCAGTTCGAGCATTTGGCCGTGATGGCTCTCGAGGCGCACCAGCTCCTCGGCGATGTCGGAGCGGTCCGCCAGCACGGCGATCTCCTGCTCCAGTCGAGACGGGTCGAGCTCGGCGTCGACACTGGCGAGCAGCGCTTCTAGGCGATCACGAAGGCGCGTTCTGCGGACTTCGAGGAGCTCGGGCGCCGCAGCTTTCAAGGCTTCGACGCTCGTGCCGAGCTCGACGAGCCGCTCCTGGAGCTCAGCGGCGAGGGCATCCCCTTCGTTGTCGCGCATGGCCATCACCGCATGGCAGGCGTCCGTGGCGGCCTGCTCGAGTGCTCGCTCGAGCTCTTTCTCGTCGATGCTTCGGTTGATGACGAACAAGTCCGGCACCGAAGAGAGCAGGGCGAGCGGCAAGGGCTCTTCCGGGTTGAGCGCGTCGCGCAGCGCGGCGAGCTCCGCATAGACCGCGCGCGCGCGATCGACGTCGAGTGTCGGCTGCGGAAGCGTCTGCCCTTCGAACCGCGCCGTGACATCCACACGGCCCCGTTCGAGGCATCCGCGAATCACACGCTCCACCGTCGGCGTGCGGCCTTGGATTCGCGAAGGCAGGCGCACGCGCACGTCGAGGAAGCGATGGTTGACCGTACGGATGTCGAGCACGACCTGTCCTTCGCCGAGCGCTGAGCGCCCGCTGCCGTATCCGGTCATGCTCCGCATGAGATGCTACTCGAGCCCGCGCTTGTGCTTGATCTGGTCCATCACTTTGGCGTACTCCACCTCGAACGCGGATGTGCCCTCTTGGAGGTTTTTGATCTTCGAGCGCACTTCGGCGTCGAGGCCCGTTTCGACCTCCATGTGCCGGCGCAAAACTGGCGTCATCTTCTTCCGCAAGGTGGCGTCGTCCGCGTAGATCTCGAGGACGTTGGAGCTGTGGAAGAGCATGTTGAGGAGTTGATCGACCAGATAGGGGAGGACTTCATCTTGCTGGGGGAAGCCCATTTCCTTTGCGAGCCGCTGTCGCATCCGGCCGAGTTTTGAATAGCCAAGGCCTTCGCGTTCCATCCGATCTTTGGCCTCGTCGATCATCTGGCGCTCTCGCCGGACGTACTCCTTGAGCACGGCTTCGAGGTCGAGTCGGACCTCGGCCACGTCCTCGACTTCAATGTCTTCCCCCGCCGTGAGATCCCGCACGAGGTCGTCGACGATTGGGCCAATTTTTCCTGAATAAAGTCGCATGTTTATGATGTCGGCCCTAGACTCGGAGCGGCTCCCTCCTGAATGCGGCGACACTAGCGAAGGCGGCCCTTTTGGTCAATACGAAGGAAAAAACGCCCACTGAAGTGATTTTGTGAATCTACGTCTTGACGGTAATCCTGTATTCATGCACCATACCGTTAAGGCTGTAAGTATGGATTCTAACGCTCCTGCACTGCAAAACGGCTCCGGCGCACGACGACTGCGCACCACGGAAGAACGCCGAACGAGGATTCTGTCCCGTTGCAGGGTTTTCGAGGCATTGTCCCCGACGCTTCGGGAGCAGGTCTTGGGCGGAAGCGCGCTGGTCGACGCCGATCGCCGCGAATCCCTTTGCATGCCTAGTGACCCTGCGATCTTCGCGATCGGCAGCGGTCGAGTTCGGCGCGTGCGCCGCACACCGGAACGAGAACTGACGCTCGGCTACTACGGCCCAGGCGATCTGGTCGGCGAAATGTCGCTGGTCGATCCCGAAGCGCGTCTCGAAACGGTGGTTTTGGATTATGTGGAAGCGCTACGCATTCCGCCGCGGCTCATCAAAATGGTGATGAACGAGGACCTGGAATTCGCTTCCGCTATGCATCGGTTAATGGGGGAACGCCGCCTGCTTGCAGAACGGCGGATCGATGCACTGCTCACGCGAAGCGTAGAATCGCGTGTTGCAGAGTTTTTACTCGATGCGTCTTCGAGGCACGGTATTCCTGATTCACGGGGAATCCTGATTGGTGTGAAGTTCACTCATCAGGAGATTGCGAGCTACGTAGGCTCGACTCGGGAAACCGTCACACTGGTGCTCGGCGCCTTCAAAAGGGCTGGCCTGATCGACACCGATCACCGCCGCGTCGTCATCAGAGACATCGCAGGACTGCGAAAGAGGGTCTAACAGCAAAAGGGGAGCGTCCGAACGGCGCGGCCTGGGGGGGCCGCAGCCGGGCGGACGGTTTTATGGAGCGGTGGACGGGGCTCGGAAAAAGGCGCGACACGGGGCTACGCCGAACGGCTCGGCTTGCAGATCTGGTCGGAAGCACTTGGGGGCCGGGACCAGGCAAGCCGAGCCTCGTCGCATGCGCCAATCCGTGGTGGCTGCTGTCTTGCGGATTGGCACACGCGGCGTCGACTCCGCCCCATGTCGCGCCTTTTTCCGAGCCCCTCCAATCATATCCAACGACGCGAGAGCGCGGCGCTGAGTCAACGCCCTATAAGGCGGCAGGCGGCAGCGCGAGCCCGAATGGCGAAGCACGGCGCGAAGCGCCGGGTGCGGCAGGGAGGACTACGGGTGGGGGTGGGCGGGCGGTGTGACTGAACCAAACCAGGCATCCAGCCCAGCACCCCCCCAACCTCACATCCGCGGCAGCAGCAGCCCTAAATCAGCTCGTCGTCGCCCTTCAGCTTCTTTTCCATCCGCCCGATCAAGCCGCTCCAACCCTCTTCCTTGATCACGCGGCGAAACTGCCGTTTGTAGTTCTTCACGAGGCTCACCTCGTCGGTAAAGATGTCGAAGACTTTCCACTCGTCGCCGGCGGGGCTCATGCTGTAGTCGATGGTGACCGGGGGCTGGCGCTTCTTCTTCACGGACTTCGCCGAAGACTTCACCTTGACGCCGGTCTCGATCGGCTCGGTGCCAACCCACTTCACTCTGTACTCAAGCGTCGATTCCATGTTGCGCTGGTACTGGCGTTCGACGAGCTGCCGCAAGAGGCTCACGAAGCGGTCGCGCTCTTTGGGGGAACGCTTCGCCCACTCTTTGTCGAGGGAGAGCTTGGCGAGTCGGTCGTAGTCCAGGAACTCGCCGAGGAGAACGGTGAGCTCTTCGCCCCGCGCCGTGGTGTCGCGCTTCCGCAGAACCGCGCGCACCTTGTTGTGCTTGGTGCGGATGAACGCCTCGGCCTTTGCCGCTTCGGCATCGGAAATCATGGCCTCGGATGCGCCGGTGGGCGTTTTCTCGGCGGCTGCGGGACCCGCAAGCCCGAAAGAAGCAAGGAGCACGCCTGTGATAATGGATAGTCGAGTCATATCTTTCCCGTAGACGAGCCTAGTGGCCGGTTTATTCCTCGCAGTCCACCGGCCGCCAGCCCTTTTCTGCAACAATCGGCATGTTCGTCGCTTTCTCGAGCCCGGCGATGGCGAGGTTGTACTCGGCGGT
>CAMYJN010000428.1 GCA_947258625.1 uncultured Polyangiaceae bacterium
TGCGCTCGGTGACGTCACGAACGATTCCGGTGAACATTCGCCGGTCACCGAGTCGCATCTCACTCACCGAAATCTCGACCGGGAACTCCGTTTCATTCTTTCGAACGGCGATGGCTTCCTGTGTAGCCGCGATCATCTTGGCGCCCGGATCGTTGAGGTATTGTCGCAGATACTGCTCGAGCCTTTCGCGATGCCGGGGCGGCATCAACATGCCGACCGACTGGCCCACGAGCTCGGAAGGCTCGTAGCCAAGGAGTCGGTTGACCACGGCGTTCACGTCCTCGATGACACCGGCTTCGTCAATCGTGATGATCGCGTCGACGGCGGTTTCGAACAGTGTCCTCAACCGCTGTTCGTACTCTTTGGTGAGCAGGAGCTGCCTTCGAAGCTCGAGTTGGTCTGCAACCTGTCGCCCAAGGATGCTCAACATGTCGAGCTGATCAGCGCTGACCTGACGTGCCTCGTGATCGATTGCACAGAAAGACCCCAAGATATGACCATCGGGCGTTCGTATAGGGACGCCGGCATAGAAGCGGACCCTGGGATCCCCTGTGACCAATGGGTTGTCGTGGAAGCGATTGTCCTCGAACGCATCGGGAACGATGAGCAGCTCTTGATCCGCCACCACATGTCCACAAAACGAGATGTCCCGCGGTGTTTCCGGTGCGTCGAGGCCGTACCGGGATTTGAACCACTGACGGTCAGCGTCGACCAAGGACACGAGCGCGATTGGAACATCCAGGATTCGAGCCACGAGTGTAGTGAGATCATCGAACGAGCTCTCGGGTGGTGTGTCCATCACCCGGTAGCTCTCGAGCGCCCTCAAACGCTCGGCTTCGTTTTCTGGAATCCGCGGCGCCTTCATCGCGCGGACTCCACCACGGCGCACCTCTTCACTGCGTCACCCCCTCAAGTGCCCCCTACTGCTCCCGACAGTGTAGCGAGCGAGCAAGCACGCTGCGACAGAGGCACAGACGATCAGCATCGCACTTGGACCTACAGTGACTCCTCGCAGCCGGCGAACGCTGCGTCCGGCAACGTCGTGCAGTCGGTGCCGAACGACGGGGCGCAGGCCGCTTCCACTGCTTCGCGATCGACCGATCGCCTGAGCGCGGCGCGTTCAACGCACGCGTCGGGTATCAAGGAGAGCCGACAACAACGTTGTCAGGATCGCGAATGTCGATAGAATGCGGACCATGCGGAAGCTCCTCCTCGGCATTTTTTCACTGGCGTTGTCGATTGCGGCTTTCGAAAGCGGCGCTCGTGCGGACGAGCCGATTATCACTGAGGCGCCGGCGAGCTCGAGCCAGTTGGGGTACGTGGCTCGACCTTCCTCGAGCTACGACGAATTCAGGCAGCGTGAGCTTCACGAAAGCTCGCGACGCTCACGCAACGCGCTCATTGGGCTGTCCGCCGCCACGGTTCTGGGGGCCGCTCTCTGGTTTCCTGGTCTGATTCGTCAGTGCTATGTGATTCAGACGAATTTCACATCGCCTAGTACCGACGAGCTCCGCTGCAGCCCCGCTGGAAAGGCGCTTGTGGGCATCGGTACGCCGCTATTCTTCGGGGGAGTCACGGGCGTCTTGATCAGCGGCATCATGTTCGGGGTCCGAAAAGGCAAGCTCCGCCGCCTCGAGGATCGCATCGCATACGAAAAGTCGCGTGCGTTTCGCTGGGATCCACACAGCTCTCGCTTCGTCTTTTAGTCGGGCCCAGGCAGTATTCGGAGTCAGCCCGCGAGGGTGCTTTCGATCACCTGGCCGCCGGTGATGGCCTCGTCGAGTCGCGTTCGCGGAACACCGAGCGCGACGCCGAGGGTCTTGGCCATCGACTGGAACGTCTCTTCGTGGGGGATGTCGCCGGACGCGGACGCACGCCCTGTCCCCGAATCGATGGCCTGCGCTTGGTAGTCCCTGCCCGTCGGCTCGATCCCGCCCACGACACCGCCGCGGAGCCCTTCGCCGATCAGCACCGCGCAATGGTGCCGGCCGTTGTGGTCGCGTCCTGCACGGCCTTTTCGCGCGAGGTCGCGTCCAAACACGTTCAGTGTACCGACGATGACATCGCTTCGAAGCACGCCCTCTGCGCGCATGCCGTCGACGGTTTCGACCAGCGTCTGGAGATGACCGACGCCCTCGACCGTCTCTCGGGTCTCTTTGACGAACTCGCCATCGTTGTGGTTGTCGCCGCCGAAGTCGATCCGAAGCGTGATCGCGGGCGAGACATTCATCGCCGCGAGGACCGACGCCGCCAAGACCTGGTCGGCCTCGTTGTTACCGTCGATGGTGGCCAGTCGCTCCACCAGGTCGAGTGAAAGCGAACGCGCTTCGTCACGGGTCACGACGAAGCGATCGAGCATGCGGCGCTGGTTCTCGGTGCCGTGCTGCTGGTAAAGGGCGTACATCTCGTCGACCGCCTGATCGCGGAGCGGGCGCAGGTCACCGAGGGCGTTGTCCTCTTGGGCGAGCGCGGTCTTGAGAGCAATCGGGGAGACATTGGCCAGGGACCGGCCTTGGAAGGTGAGAATCTCGTTGCCGCCACGGGCTCCCACACTGATCGGCTCGCGCTGCACGGTCTCGAGCGCTGCGGTTAGCGCATCGGAATACACACTCACCAGCATCTCGTTGCGCTCGACGCTCCCCATCAGGCGCATCACCTTCGGGTGGTTGGGGTGTGAATTGGTATAGGTGCCGTGGTGGAAGAACACCGTCTTTTGCAGGATGCTCGCCGGAAGCTCGGCCCAGGGTTTCGCGGCCGTCAGCTGCTGTCCGCCTATCGTCATGGCCATGGGCGCCATCAAAGGGTCGTTCGAATGCTCGACGGCCGAGTCTTCGTAGGTGCCGGGTACATTCGCGTTGATCGGGTCGCCAGCGGAAGACGAAGAGAGAATCAAAATGCGCGTGGCGGCGGCGTCCTGCGCTCGGGCCGCGAGCGGTCGTGCGAGAATGGACATTGGAATCCCGGTGGCAAGGGATTTGAGACCGAGCCCGCCGGCGCCGAACAGCGCCGTGTAGAGCATCTTGCGTCGGTGAAGCTTCATGTTCGTTTCCTCAAAGGCCCATGCCCAGCACGCTCGGAGAGGTGCAGGCGACGATGAATGTGGAGCGGAGTGCGTTGGTGGCGCTCGTTTCAGCCTCCGCCTGTTCATAGTGTCTCGTCAGGATGTCGAGCGCGCCGGTGTGGCGCGGGTCGGACTCGGGCAAGCCTGCAAGGTCGACGACGAAAGCTCGAATGGCAACGTCGGGGTCGCTCGGCGGGAACTTCCCGTCGTTGCTGACGACCAACTCACCGAAGCGCTCGCACATGGCCTCGCCCGCAGCGCGGATGAAGAGGTTCGGGTCCGCGATGACGACCGGAATCTCGCCGCCGCGGCCATAGCCGTCGTCCGGAACGACCTCGGCTAGCTGTCGAGTCACGCCGCGCGCGCCCC
>CAMYJN010000429.1 GCA_947258625.1 uncultured Polyangiaceae bacterium
ACTGGGCGAGCTCGATTCATCGATATTTGAGGGCCCGGCACTGGCGCAACTCGGTGACGGTAGGCTTTCATCGCCAGCGGGCGCTCGCGGTCGCGATGGCGCAGGTCGGGGTCTGCATCTCGAAGAGCGCCGATGAAGAGCGCGAACGTTCGAACAAAACCGCGCTGCGTGAATTCGATCTGCCCGGAGAGCTATGCGAAAGCCTTGGCGCGTTGGGCATCGAAACGCTCGGCGATTTTCTCGCCGTGCCTGCAGGAGAGCTGCTGAGCCGTTTCGGTGCGCGGGCAAGTGCATTTCACGACTCGTTTGCAGACGACATGCAGCTACCGATTCAGCCACAGGTCTTCGACGAGCCAGCCCGCATCTCTTTTCAAGTCGATCCACCCGACAAAGATCAAACCCGCCTGCTGTTTGCAATCAAAGGCGCTTTGCACTCTTTACTGCATCAGGTCCGTGCCCGCGGAGAATCCATCCAAGCTCTCGAGCTTTCACTCCATTTGGAACGTGCGCCCCTGCATCACGAACAAATCGAGCCGGCCGCTCCGACCTTGGATCTGATGTTGTTGCTCGAGCTCATTCGTCTTCGCCTCGGAGAGCGGAGCTTGCAAGGCGCCGTCGAAGAAGTGGAGGTCTTTGCAAAGACAGCTCGCGCACAGGCGGAGCAAGTTGCGCTCCCCGGTCATCAACCCCGTCGCGACATGAGAGCCGCACATCGCGCGCTCGACCGGGTCCGTGCAACGTACGGCGAACAGTCGGTGACCAAGGCACGGCTTCGCGAAGCGCATTTGCCTGAGGCCTCCTTTCTCTGGGAGCCCATTCAGCACGCGCGACTCGGCGAGCAATCGGAGGGAGCGCCAGTTTCATCCATGGTTCGAAGGGTTTACGCTCGCCCCAAGCCGCTTCCCCCACGTGTGCCAAAGGAGCCGCAGGCCGGTCCTTCCCTCGCGCAAAACCATGCGATCGAGCACATGTACGGGCCGTATCGCGTGAGCGGTGGCTGGTGGAAGCGCCTCGTCGAACGCGACTACTACTACGCCGAAACCGATCACGGCGACTTGCTCTGGCTCTTCTACGACCGTCCGAGGAGGCGCTGGTTCTTGCACGGGGTGCTCGATTGAATGAGCACTTACGTTCCGTTGTGGGTCAAGAGCAACCACAGCTTTTTGGAAGGCGCATCCTTTCCTGAAGAGCTCGTCGAACGTGCACATGCGCTTGGTCTTCCCGCAATTGCAATCACCGACCGCGACGGGGTGTACGGCCTAGTGCGTGCGCAAATGCGAGCCAAAGAGCTCGGGGTTCGTATCGTGACTGGCGTTCAGCTCATGGTCGAGATCGAAGGGCATGCACAGCGTGTCGTGGCGCTAGCCAAAACGCGAAGCGGCTACGCTGATCTCTGCAGAGTCTTGTCACTCGGACACGCCCGCTGTGAGAAGGGCACTTCTCTCATTTACGGCAAAGAGCTCGCTCCACTTCACGATTTGTTTTTTCTCGCCGCAAGCCCCGATGCCTTGCGTGCCTTACATGCCAATCATGGCCCTTCATCGGTATTTGCTCTTTGCGCTCGTCATCTGAGCGATCACGAGAAACCGAAAGAGAAAGTCTTGCGCTCCGTCGCAAAAGAGCTCTCCGTGCAGACGGTAGGCGTCAACGAAGTCCTCTATCACGACAAGCTACGGCGCCCTCTGCAAGACGTTTTAGCCTGTATTCGAGCGGGTAAAGTGCTTTCCGAGGCCGGGCACACGATCTACGCAAACGCAGAGCACGACCTCAAACCCGCTCAGGAGCTCGAACGTCTCTTTGCGGACGACCCTGCATGCCTTCGTCGTACGGTCGAGATCGCCGAGCAGTGCACGTTCAGTCTCGATGACCTTCGTTATCGATACCCCGAAGAGAATCTGCCTTCAGGGCACAGTGAACAGGACTGGCTACGCGATCTCACGTTTCGTGGCGCGCGCAAACGTTATCAAGGCAAGGTGCCTTCGGACGTTCGCACACAAATCGAGCGCGAGCTTCAAATCATTCGCAAGCTGGACTATGGCGGTTACTTCCTCACGATGTACGAGATCGTCCAATACTGCCGTCAGCAAAATATTTTGTGCCAAGGACGCGGCAGCGCTGCCAATAGCGCCGTGTGCTTTTGTCTGGGCATCACGGCAATCGATCCTGTGCGCATGGATTTGTTGTTCGAACGTTTTTTGAGCGTTGAGCGAGCTGAGCCTCCAGACATCGATCTCGACATCGAGCACGAGCGCCGGGAAGAAGTCATTCAACACGTTTACGAAAAGTACGGACGCCGCCACGCCGCAATGGTGGCAAACATCATTCGTTATCGGATTCGTTCGGCGGTCCGTGATGTCGGCAAGGTGCTCGGCTTGGCCCGAACGGATCTGGAAACCGCGACAAGGCTATTGAGGCATCGCGACGACACCTTCAATACCGAGCTCCTGCGTGAAGCCGGCCTCGACAAGAACGCGCCAGCGACCCGGCAGCTCTGGTCATTGGCCACTCAAGTGCTTGATTTTCCAAGGCATTTGTCGATTCATCCAGGCGGCTTTTTGCTCGGACACCGGCCGGTCGACGAGATCGTCCCGATCGAGCCGGCCAGCATGGAGGCCCGCACCGTCATCCAGTGGGACAAGTACGACGTCGACAATCTGGCCCTGTTCAAGGTCGATCTCTTGGGCCTCGGTGCGCTCAGCTGCATTCACCGTGCGTTTGATCTGCTGCGCGAGCACAAAGGTCGAGACCTCGAGATCGCAACCGTCCCTGCCGAAGACGAAGCTACATACGAAATGGTGTCCAAAGGCGACACGGTCGGCGTCTTCCAAATTGAAAGCCGCGCGCAGATGGCAATGCTGCCGCGGCTTCAGCCACGCACCTTCTATGACTTGGTGATCGAAGTCGCGCTCGTGCGACCCGGTCCGATTCAAGGTGACATGGTTCATCCCTACTTGCGTCGGCGGAAGGGCGAAGAAGACGTCGACTATCCGCACCCGAAGTTGGAACGCATCTTGAAGAAGACGCTTGGCGTTCCGATCTTCCAAGAGCAAGTCATGAAGCTGGCCGTCGAGGCGGCGGGCTACACGGCGGGCGAAGCCGATCAGCTGCGCCGTGACATGGCCGCATGGCGCAAGTCCGGTCGAATCGAGAAGCATCGCGCGCGCATGGTCCCGAGGATGCTCGAAGAGGGCATCCCCGAGGAATTTGCGGAGCGCGTGTTCTCGCAGATTCGCGGCTTTGGTGAGTACGGCTTTCCCGAAAGCCACGCCGCATCGTTTGCCTTGCTCGCCTACGTCACCGCCTGGCTGCGGCGTCATCACCACGAGGCGTTCACCTGCGCGATCCTCAATGCCCAGCCGATGGGCTTCTACAGCCCGGCGACCCTGGTCGAAGACGCCAAGCGGCACGGCGTCGAGGTGC
>CAMYJN010000430.1 GCA_947258625.1 uncultured Polyangiaceae bacterium
GACGTTCGCCATCCGCGGGTCGATTCCCGCGACGAACTGGTGGTGGGCCCAGACGAAGAAGCTGATGATCCCGGTCGCGAATGCGGTGTAGAGGATCAGCTTGTAGTTGAAGAGCTTCTTGCGCGCGAACGTGCAGATGATCTCAGCAACGATCCCCATCGCAGGCAAGAGCACGACATAGACCTCGGGGTGGCCGAAGAACCAAAACAAGTGCTGCCACAGAACCGGGTCGCCGCCGCGGTCCGGATCGAAGAAGCCGGTGCCCACGACCTGATCCATGAAAAGCATGACGGCGCCCGCAATGAGCGGACCGACCGATGCCATGAAGAGGATGCTCGCGATGACGATGAACCACAGGACCATCGGAATGTCATGCATCCTCATGCCGGGCGCTCGCGAATTCATCAGCGTCGTGATGAAATTGATGCCGCCGAGCAAGAAGGCGACGAACTCGAGCGCGACCGCAACCAGCCAGAAGGTCGCGCCGTAGGGTGTGAGGTTGTACTCCGCGTTCGCCGAAAGCGGCGGATAGGCCGTCCACGCGCCGCCAAAGCCGCCGCCTGGAACGAAAAAGGACGCGATGAGAATAATCGCGCTGATCAGAAAGATTTGATACGAGAGCCGGTTGATGCGTGGGAACACCATGTCGTCCGCGCCGATCATCAGCGGGATCAGGTAGTTGCCGAAGGCTGCGATCAGCATGGGCATGGCGACCCAGAAGATCATGATCGTCCCATGGTTGGTGACCAAGGAGTTGTACTCGCCCTGTGAGACGACACCATAGCCGGGGACACTCTCGCCTGGGAACGCCAGCTGCATGCGGAACGCGTACGACATGTAGCCGCCTATCAGCGCCATCACGATGCCGGTGAACATGTACTGCATCCCGATGATCTTGTGATCAGTCGAGAAGATGTACTTGCTCAAGAAGCTCTGTTCGTGGTGCCCATGGGCTGCGTCGTGCGCGTGCGCGCCGTGTGTGTCTACCGTGCCTGCTTCAGCCATGACTTTTCCATTCAACGGGCGGCGAGCTTGCCCGCGCTGCCCTGCGACATCCACGCCGCGTGTTCTTCAGGGGTTTCGACGATGATGCGCGCGCCCATGATGCCGTGCCCTATCCCGCACATCTCTGCGCATTGGATGTCGTACTCGCCGGCCTTGGTTGGCTTGAACCAGCCCTTCATGACCCGGCCCGGGATCGCATCCTGCTTCAAACGAAACACGGGCACCGAAAAATCGTGAAGAACGTCCTTGGAAATCAGCTCGTAGTGGTAGGTCGTGCCCTCTTGGACGTGCATCTCGTTGAACGTGTTGATGTCGTCTTCGGTGTCGAGCTCGTTATCGGGTCCGGGATGAATGAAGTTCCACGCCCATTGCTGTGAAACGATTCGGACGGTGCTGTCGGCCTCGGGCAGGCGCTGCTTGATGTTGTACCAAACCATGATCGCCATGAAAACGATGACCAAATCACAAAGGATGATCGCCGCGTGCGGATAGGTGATCCATCGCTTGAGATCCTTTTCCTCGCCGGTGACATACTGCGCGCGTTGCCCGTCTCTCGCTCGAAAGCGAAAGATCAGGAAGAAGAACGCCGCATAGGCGAGAAGCGCCCAGAAGCCCACGAACACGGCGACGAGCGCGATGAGCGCGTCGATGTCACCCGCGAACGAGGAGCCCACCGGCACGAACGAACCGATGAGGTAGTCGCCAAGCGGCGCGAAGATGCTTTTGATGAAGTCGTAAATTCCTTGAGTCATTCGATCCTCTACACCGTCAGTTCAGAACGAAAGCGAAAACGACCCCGATGTAGATCGCCGCGCCGATCATGGTCCATTTCCACCAAAAATGCGCCTCGTTGTCGGGATCCCGTGTCTTGCCAGCCATCTTTCAAACCCTCGCAGCTTACTCGGATAGGGTGCCAATGTACGCGATGACGTCTTTCATCGCTTGCTCGGTGGGAAGTGTCATGGAGAACGGGCGCATCTTGGCCCCCATCACGTCGTCGGGCTGGGTGCCACGCACTCCCGTTTTGAAGTTCTGCAGCTGCGTCAGCAGGTACCAGTCGCTCGCACCCGCCAAAGCAGGACCAAACTCGTCCAGATTGCCCCGCGCGTCGGCTCCATGGCACTGCACGCAGGTGGCGAAGTAGATTTTCCCGGTTTTCGGATTGCCGCCCTCGAGGGTGGGCGCCGGATGAGTCGGTTCCATGGAAGCGACGTAGTTCGAGACCACGTCGACTTTCTGATCCGTATCGAGCGCGCGCGCCATCGGTTCCATTCGCTTCCCACCGTCGTCATTCGGGTGAAAGCCACGGTAGCCTTTTTTGAATCCGCGGAGCTGCCTCTTCACATACCAGCGCTCGAGGCCCGCGATGGAAGGCGCGCCGACCTCCGGATTGCCCTCGCCGTTCGCGCCGTGACACTGGACGCAGCCATCGTAGAGATCTTGGCTGTATTTGAGACTGGCCGTGTCCGGGCTGGGCGCGTTACAGGCCGTCAGTAGGCCCGACAGCGTCGACACGAGAACCATCACCGTAGCGGCGCGTGATTTGCCCATCATCCGCCCTCTCCTAGTGACTTGAGGTAGGCAACCAACGCCGCGATTTCCTGCTCGGGGAAATTGTAGGGTGGCATCGTCTTGCCGTAGCCTTGAACCACCTGATCCCAGGAATTCACGATCGAGTTGGCGAGGTACGCTTCGTCGGCAACCACCGTCTCGCCGCTGACCAGAGGTCTCTCTGCACCGAAGAGGCCCTTCCAGTTCGGGCAGGGCTGCTGTTTCACACCGTCGACGGCATGGCAAGCCATGCAGCCCTTGCTCATGCTGAGCTTTTTGCCCCAGCACGCCTCGGGGTTGGCCGCACCGGTGCATTCGGGCGGCATCGTCACGTCACCCGCCACGATGGGGGCTGCACCCTTGAACGACCAGCCGTTGACCGCCGACTCGTCCGCCGAAGGCTGCGGCGCAAGGGCGGCAAACTCGTCGCGTCGGGTCGACCCGTATTGCGCCATCGCCTGTACGATGGGCATCGTCCCCTTCTCCAGGGCTTCCTCCTGCTGCCGCTTGATGATGTCGTACTCATCGTCGCTCGTGGGCGCCCTGGCCGAATCACCTTGGCCGCAACCCGGACCGAGCACCATGACGGCCGAGAGGGCCACCAGGAAGCGAAAGGGTGCAAATCGTGTCTTCTGCTTCGTACTCATCCGTGCACGCTCAGTATATCTGGTGGAGGTGGTGGCTCCGTTGAAGCCGTGGATCGCCAACCGGCACCAACGGGACGTTCCCGAGCTGCCAAAAGACGTAAGTGAAGAAGACGCCGCCAACGAACAGGAGCGCCCCAATGTCTGCAAGTTGGACCTGGAAGGCTCCGGCCTGAGGCAGAACGAACCAGTAAATGTCCACG
>CAMYJN010000431.1 GCA_947258625.1 uncultured Polyangiaceae bacterium
TCGGTCGCGAGCGTCGGCTGGTAACCGACGGCAGAAGGGATACGGCCGAGAAGCGCCGACACCTCGGAGCCCGCCTGCGTGAAGCGGAAGATGTTGTCGACGAAGAGAAGGACGTCCTGGCCTTCATCATCTCGGAAGTACTCTGCAACCGTCAACGCGCTCAACGCGACTCGTGCGCGTGCGCCGGGCGGCTCGTTCATCTGGCCGTAGATGAGCGCCGTCTTCGAGAGGACCGTCTCGCCTGTTTCGAGCTTCGACTCGCTCATCTCGAGCAGCAGGTCGTTACCCTCGCGGGTGCGCTCCCCGACGCCGGCGAAGCAGGACACGCCACCGTGCGCCTTCGCGACGTTGTTGATGAGCTCCATGATGAGAACCGTCTTGCCGACGCCTGCGCCGCCGAACAGACCGATCTTGCCGCCCTTTCGATATGGAGCGAGAAGGTCGATGACCTTGATGCCCGTCTCGAAGATCTCGACCTCGGTGCTCTGATCGACGAACGCCGGCGGGTCTTTGTGGATTGGCGAGAACTTGGTCGCGCCGACCGGGCCCTTTTCGTCCACCGGCTCGCCAATGACGTTCAGGATGCGCCCGAGGCACTCCTTGCCCACGGGCATTGCGATCGGTGCGGCGGTGTTCTTGACCGCCATGCCGCGGACGAGGCCGTCGGTGGAGTCCATTGCGACCGCACGGACGGTATTCTCGCCGAGGTGCTGCGCGACCTCTAGAGTGAGGTTCCAATCCTTGTCGCTGATCGCCGGGTTACTCACCTTCAACGCGGCCAGAATCTCCGGGAGACTCCCACGCGGGAAGGTAACGTCCACGACCGGACCAATAACTTGAGTAACTTGCCCGTTCTGAAGCTCTGCCATGTTCTTTCCGGTTCTATCGAAAGGGTGTCGGCCGGGCGGTTCACGCCGCCAAAAAGCGAGCGCCACCTAGCACGACCCCTGAGGGCGGTCAAAGACGCCAGCCCCCACGAACTAGGGTCACGGTGGGCTCCGGCAAGCCCCTCCGAGCTCGCAATTGACCCGCCCATGCCGGCTTTCTACCATCAGACTCGTGATGCAGGACCAGGACGCCGTCATCCACGCTCTTCTCGGTGCAGGAACCCGCTACGAGGGGAAGCTCTTTTTTGAAGGGCGAGCCCGCATCGACGGCGAGTTCGACGGGGAGGTGTTCAGCGACGGGCTCCTGGTAGTCGGCGAGGAGGCGCGCATCAAGGGCGCCATTCGAGTTCACACCCTGATCGTTCGCGGCGGCATGATCGAGGGCGACATCCACGCGACCGAGCTGGTCGAGCTACATGCGCCAGCGCAGGTTCGGGGTGACATTCGGACCCAGGCACTTTTCATGGACAAAGGCGTTGTGTTCGACGGCGCGTGCGTGATGGGCGAGGTGCTCGAGCTCGTGGATCCCCCGGTTTCGGCAAGGTCCGCCGAGGACACCTCGCCGGATGGCTACAGCGACCAGCCGAACAGAAACTGAATCGTGAGCGCGTGATCGTTGCCGTCGCCGCCGTCACCCATGGCCGGGACGTTCATGTTCGAACCCGAAAAACGAAGCCGGTAGTACTCCCAGACGAAGCGCACCGCGTAGCTGAACCCGACATGCAGCCATCCCTGGAAGGTCAACGCCGCGTCCAGACCGATCCCCGAGCTCTCGTTTCCGAACGCGTCCTCGAGCCGACCCAAGTAGAAGGGGAAGCGAAGGCCGAAGTCCGCACGGAAGCGTAAGAAGCGCGGGACGATCTGATACGAGAGCGCCGGGCCGAAACGCGCGTAGATAATTCGCGAGGAAGGCAGAACGAAGTTGAGGTCGATGTCGAACACGTCGCCGCCGACCCCGACCAGTCCGCCCAGCTCGAGACGATCCATCGGATAGAGGTAACCGAACTGTCCAAGCATTCGCCAGGTGTTCGTCTGAAGCTCGATCCCGGATATCTCGGCCTTGAGCCCGATGCCTAAGCCACCGTCGACCTGCAGGACGATCGCCTGGACCGAGGGCTTCGACACGCGCCGGCCCATCGGACGCACCAGGAGGTGCCACGCGAAATCGAAGTAGGCACCTGTTTCGAAGCTCCGGTTTTCCGTGCCGCCGGCGCCGTCACCAAGGTCCAAGTTGATGTTTCTGAATCGTGCACCGGCGCCGATCTGCAGCACCAAGATGGGGAGAACCGGCGCTTCTTCCTGCGCGCCTGGAGCGGCGTTCTCGTTCGCGAGAGCCTGATCCGGAACGACGAGGACTACGAATAGTGCAGCGAAAACGCACGGTCTGAGGCTCGGGCTCATTCCCGCTCAAAATACCAAGGCTTGAACGGTAGGCCGGCCTTTCCAGCGTCCGGCCCGGAATTTTCGGGATTAGGGCTGGCAGGCTGACGTAACGTCACCATGATGACGGCGTAATGGGGAATTGAAACGAGAAGCCGTCATGAGAACGACCGTCATCCACGCCGCCATTGCCCTCTTCGTCGCATCTTCGCCCGGCCTCGCCGCTGCAGGCGAGGTGCATGACGAAAACGCGGGCGTTTTTACCGCTCAGCTGCCCGAGGAGGGGTCCAGCATTTCCTGGGGTCAGGCAGTGATCGTCGTGGATAAGCCGATCGAGCAGGTGCTGCCGATCGTTCAAGACTACGCCAACTATGTCGATTTCATGCCCAATTTTACCAAGTCCAGGGTCTTGGCTCAGCGAGGGACCCGCGCGATGGTCTACATGGAGGTGAGCGTCGCAAAGGGCGCGATCACGCTCTACGGGCAGCTCAATCTTGCAGAGCGTCCGGCGCGCGGCGAGGTGCGCGTGGTGGAAGCCCACCTCATGGACGGCAACATCGACGCCTTCAGCGCAAGCTTCACCCTGACTCCCGTGGACGGCGGCGCGCGTACCGAAATCGACTTCAAAATCTTCGTCGATCCGGACATCCCGCTTCCCTCCTCGGTCTTCAGCCGAGAGAACGAGCGGGCGGCAGGCAGGACGGTTCGAGCCCTCCGAACGCGGGTCTTCGAAGGCCCGCAACGCTCGAGCTAAACGAGTCGAAAAACCCGCACCCGGCCGTCCTTGACTGGGTTCGGGCCCATGCTACGAACGCGCGCCGCTAGGGAATTGGCTTGCCGTAGCTGCGATTCGGCCCCAAGCGCCGGTTGGAGATCTTCTCCACTTGGAGTTTCTTTCCTGCCGGATCTTTGGGTCCAAGACGGGATTACGCTGCGATGAACGCGCTTTTCACAGCCCTCTTGTCAGAGGGTTCCATCATCGACCTCGACGGCACGATCTGGATTCAGCTCGGCCTGTTCGCGGTTGCGTTTTTCGTCTTCCGGCCCCTCATCTTTCGGCCGATGATTGCGCTCTTCGAAGCGCGCGAGAACGCCATCGAAGGCGCCAAGCTCGAGGCACTTCGCCTCCA
>CAMYJN010000432.1 GCA_947258625.1 uncultured Polyangiaceae bacterium
GCACACTCGACAAGCTCGAAGCAATTCCCGGATTCCGTGTCGATCTTTCGGCGCGGGAGTTTCGTGCGCAGCTCCGAAAAATCGGCTGCGCGCTGATCGGTCAAACCGGTGACCTCGCACCTGCGGACAAGCGCCTGTATGCTCTGCGGGATGTCACTGGGACCGTCGAATCGATCCCGCTGATCACCTCGAGTATTCTGTCGAAGAAGCTCGCGGAGGGGATCGACGCGCTGGTTCTCGATGTGAAAGTAGGACGCGGTGCGTTCATGAAGACCGAATCGGAAGCCAGAGAGCTCGCGCGATCTCTGGTGCGCGTAGGAACGCTGGCCGGAAAACGGGTCTCCGCGCTCCTGACCGACATGAACAGCCCGATCGGTTACACGATCGGCAATGCGCTCGAAACCAGCGAGGCGCTCGAGATTCTCCACGGGGAAGGACCTGACGATCTGCGGCACCTGACCTACGAGCTGGCGGTCGAGATGCTGCGTGCCGCAGGCGTCGCAAAAACAAAGGCTCAGGCGCGACGACGCGTCGAGCTAGCCGTCAGGAATGGGGAGGCTCTCGAGAAGATGCGGCAAATCGTCGGCGCGCAAGGAGGAGATCCGGCCGTGGTGGATGCACCGGATCGCCTCGCGCTTGGGCGTCGGCGATCGACCATCCGCGCAACGAAAGCTGGCTACGTCACGGAGCTCGATCCCCTCGAGCTGGGTTATGCATCGATGGGTCTCGGCGCAGGCCGCAGCCGCTCCGAGGACGCCGTCGATTGGGGAGCAGGGATCCGATTGCACGTGCAGCGCGGGGACCAAGTCCGGGAAGGTGACGCGCTTGCCACTTTATACGCGTCACGGAGTGCTTTGCTAAAGCCGGCAGGAGACCGTGCCACTTCCGCAATTCGAGTCGCAAAGCGGTGCCCTACCCCGCGGGACCGAATCATCGCGACGATTCGCCGCTGACCGTGCAACCTCCATCGAGGGGCGCGCTGATCTGCGCGCGAAGGTCGTCGTATTCAGACGAATCCACATAGGTCGTGTCGGGGAAGTCGGAGCTCGCGGCGTACCGTTCGCCCAGCGCTGCGATGAACTCGGCCCCGCTTGACTGTTCGAGCGCTGCAAGGACGCGCGATGCGCCGACCAAGCGGGTCTCTTCTGCCCAATTGCGCTGTGCGTCGTTGAGTACGGTGAGAAGCGTGCTCTCTCCATTGCTGCGGCGACGAAGTCGGAGATCGGTTTCCAGCGCGAATGCGGTGCCTGCCCAATACACACGTTGATAGGCTCCCGTCCGGTTCATGTTCCGGCTCTCGTCGGCAAGTGCTCGTCCGGAGCCGGAGCGCCGGCCGCGCTCGAAACCTTCGCGGATGCGCCTCCAGGCCCGGTCGCTGCTCTGTAGGCCACATCGTGCGCGGAGCACCTCCTGGAGGTACGTCGCGATGCCTTCGGACAGCCAGCGGTCCTCGGCGTACAACCGCGGCAGCCAGAGGTGCGAGAGCTCGTGAATGGCAACCCAGTCCGCCTCGAGCTGAGCCACTTCGACTCCGACGGACGGAAGCAGCAGAATCGAAGAGCCTCCGCCGCGACGCACCATCCCGAAAGCGACCTCAGCTCCTGGATCGTCGACGGAAACGATGACGAACTGAAGACGATCACGGGGGAATCGACCCCCGACCGACGCGGTCGCTTCGACGGCCCGAGTGAGCCAGCGGCGAACGTCCCCTTCGAGTGGAGTGGCACCGAGACGCGCGACTTCGACACGCGCGTTGGCAACCGAGAACGCTTGCCAGTTGAAAGCCCCAAACACGCCAAACGTCTCGTCGAAAAATACGTTTCGGTTCGGGTGGTAGACGCCATTGGATTGTGGCCATGACAACGATACCCGTCCGTCGTCCGGGACCGCGAAACGAACCGAGGTGCTGACCTGGTTGGGAAACGGTTCGGGCCGCCAGAGCCACTGGCTCTGAGAAAGAACCACAGCGGAAGAATCGCCGAGCCCAAACCGGCTCCGCTCGAACTGGGTTTCGTAGTCCACGCACTCGGGTGGACGTTGCTCATTGAGCAGAATCCGACCGTCACGGATCTCGAGAGGGAGGCCATCGATCCAAGCGCCCCGTAGTCGGCTCGCAGCACTTGCATTTATGGGAACCAACTGCGCGAAAATCACGCCGTTGAAGCATGCGCGAACGCGGGCACCGCCAAGGTTGTCAAAGATTGTAACCGTGTAGTGTGCGACCCCACCCGAATGCTGCTCTACGGCCACGCGATCCGCCCCGTGCACGCACGAAACGAGGCAGAGCAGCCATGCGGTCCTTCCAATGTTCAGCACGATCTAAGTCTCCAGAATCTATGGTGTATTCGATCCAGACCGCCAGTAGCTCGGCGGAACAATTCAGGTGAAACATCTGGGCGCGACGGACGTAGAGCATGTCATGACGCAGACTTTGCTTTTGGATTGCGACCCACGATCGGTTTCGCTAGCGTGCGTCCATAGGAAGCGGGGGTAAGGGATTGGTCCCTAACTCCGCGTTGCATCGCCGGGGAGCTGTTTGAATGCTCCAGATGCTCTTACGAACAACTAGAGGGTAGACAAACATGAACTCAGCACTCAAGCACACGATCATCGCGATGGCGACTGCGGCACTCAGTGTGACGGCCGGATGCAAGTCCGATGATGGTCCGGAAGTCTCCGAGGCGACGACGGGCGCCGAGACTGCCGCCGAAGCCTCTTGCGGCGAAGGCAGCTGCGGTGGCGCAAAGGACGCCGCCGAAAAGGCAGGCGATGCAGCGGAAGCTTCCTGCGGCGAAGGCAGCTGCGGCGGGGCGAAGTAATAGTCCAAAGCGCGTCGCGCTGCCCCGATTGGGGCAGCACGGTATTTCGAGCCGCGGCGGCATGGGTCGCCGCGGCTCGTTTTTCTTCGGGACCCCCATGAGTAGAAACACCGGCGCCGAGGTGAAGAGCAGGGTCGATGGAATCGGGCTGGGCTTGCGCTATGACCTTGCAACCGAGCTCCTCGAACGCCGGCCGAAAACGGTTTCGTGGCTGGAGATTCACCCCGAAAACTACGTCAATCGAGGCGGCCGTTACCAGGAGATGCTCGATCTCGCGCGGCAAGACTGGCCGATTGTCACTCATGGGCTCAGCACCTGCCTCGGCGCGCCTGAGCCATTCGACGCCGACTACCTCCGGGACCTGCGGGCGTTCTTGTCCGACGTCGAGATTCCTTGGCACAGCGAGCACCTGTGTCTTGGGGGCGTCGACGATCGCTTCTTTCACGACCTGCTGCCAATTCCATTCACCGAAGAGGCCGCACAAATCGCATCTCGGCGATTGATTGAACTGAGGGACGCGATCGGCCTGCCTCTGGCCTTGGAGAATGCGAGTTACTACGCGCCGCAGTGCGAGGACG
>CAMYJN010000433.1 GCA_947258625.1 uncultured Polyangiaceae bacterium
GCTTGAGCTTCGACAAGGACTCGCGGCGTTCGATTTCGCCTGCGAGGTACATCTGTTGCCCGAGGGCGAGGGTGCGTTTGTACCAATCCTTCTTCGGGATCGGACCATCGAGCACGATTTCAGCGCCCCGCAGCGCGAGCAAATAGCTTTCGAAGAAGGTCTGGAGCATGACCGCGTATCGTTCGAGCCTGTGCCGCATCGCGCCTTCGGTTGCTTGCGCATAGCCCTCGCGGACTTCGATCTCGCGAGCCTCCACCATGTCGCGAAGCGCATCTTCGAAGATCTGGTCGAATGTGGCATCGGTTCGGTAGATGAATTCGTGCTTGAAGACCCGTGACAGCTGCTGGACGCGGTCGTTGAGGCGCGCGATGTCGACCCATTGATCCATGTCGACCAGCAGGCCGGCTGCGATCAAGGCACGCGGGACGAAGAAGTGGATGATCGTATTTTGGTAGTACTCGAGGGCGAGCCGGCGCTCCGAATCGATCGTGTAGATCGGCTCGGGGCCCGTGTCGTGAGCGACGATGAGCCGCGCGTCCAGGAACAAGTGGAGCGCTTCGTCGATCGTGTCTTCCCGGATGCGCGCGTTTCCGATGCGCAGTTGATGGGCGATCCTAGCGTCCATGGCATCGAGCGTAGCCAGAAGATCCTGGCAAGCGGTGAGCAGTGAGGCGCGCGTCATGCCGCGTTTCTGATGACTCAGGAGCGCTGTGGCCACGAGAGCCGCCGGCGTCACGACCGTGACCTCGTTGATCGAGTACATCACCTTGTGCGCCAGGGCGCGCACGGCGTTCCGCTCTTGGTCCGCTGTGATGGCGCCAGCCTCCGCCAAGACGCTATCCCCGCGCTTCACCAGACCCTCGGTGAACTCGTCGAAGTCGATGATCTCGCCGAACTGAACGTAGAGCCTGCCCCATTTTGACCGGAGGATGCTCGAGCTCTTGATTAGGTCTCCGACATTTTCCGATTGTTTGTCCCCACCCGAGAGCTCGTGGACGAAGGAGCGCTCCTCGATGATGCGCTCGTATCCAATCGAAATTGGAACGAGCTTGACCTTGGTACCACGAAGCTTCGACGCCGAGTCGAAGACCATCGACAGCAGGCCGTACTTCGGGGGAAGCGCCTTGCCTGTCCGCGAACGGCCGCCCTCCAGGAAGAACTCGACTGTGAAGCCTTCGGCGATGAGTTTTCGCATGTAGGCTTCGACGAGCACGGGGTAGAGCGAATCCTCCTGGAAGCTGCGGCGAATGAAAAAGGCGCCGCCGCGGCGCAACACAGCGCCAATTGGCCAAAAGCTCAGGTTCTCCCCGGCGGCGATCAGCGGTGGCATCAACGCGTTGCCGTAGAGCATGTCGCTCAAGACGAGGTAGTCGATGTGGCTCTTGTGGCTGGGCAAGAGAACGAGCGAGGCGTCGCGGGCGGCTTCGCGAACTCGTTCGAGACCTTCTTTGTCGAGAACGACGCCGTCGTACATCTTCGACCAGACCCAAGTGAAAAACCGGTGCATCACGTCCACGACGAACAGGCTCGGCTTGGCGCAGAGCTTTCGTAGCTGCTTGTGGGCGATGCTCTCGGCCTTGGCGTACGAAATCCCTTTTTCAGCCGCATACTGATCGATTTGGGTCCGGACCCGAGGGCTGCGCAGGAGCTCGTCCTGGATGCGAGCGGTCGTCTTTTTCATCGGGCCGATGATGACTGCCCGGTCGCGCTCCATTCGCCGGAGCAGCGCGTAGCGGACCTTGTCGGCGGCGTCGGCGTCCGTGAGCTCGGGGTTCTTCTCGAGAAATTCCTGGAGGTTGAAAGGCTCTCCCGAACGCAGTTTGGCGTCCCGGTAGTTCAACAGGAACTGACAGAACACGCGCACCCGGCCCGGCCACTGCACCGGGCCGAACAGCAGGTCGAGGAGGCTCGGGCTCGCGGTCCCAGCCTGTTTGCTCCAGACGAAAGTCTGCGGAACCAGAAGGATCGGCTGCGGGTTGATGCGCTGTTTTGCGACGAGAGTCTCGATGAGATCGACTTCGAGCTCACGGCCACGGCGAGCCTGGCTGCCAAACTTCGGCGGCCGTCTCAGGAAGAGCAGCGCGCTATACCCGCCACCAACCGTTTGCTGTAGCGCCTCCGCTTCTGGGATCTGCCGCCTCAGACTCAATCGACGCTCGCCTTTGCCGAAGGGCTCGAGGATCCACAGTCCCAAATCGTTCACGAAGCGCACCAAGGGCAAGCCGAACTTCTTCAAGAGGAAGTCGAGGCAGAGGAAGTCTAGGAACGACAGAGACCGCATCACGTACACCACGACGCCCTGGCTCGCGGCCTCTCGCACGCCTCGGCTCCACTTTTCGTCGACTCGGATGTGCGCGAAGAAGCGCCGGTAGAGCCATCGCAGGATCGCGTTGGGCGAATAAGGCGCTGGCGTCGGTGACCGCCGCGCGAGCTCCGGCAGATTGGTCATCGCTGAATCGGACCCTAGCAGTGTGCGAGATCGGGTCGAGTATACGTAGTTTCGCTTGTATTCCGTTTTTTTATGGAAAGGCGATTTAGAACTGCGCGCGAACGAGTCGGCGTTGCCCGGGGCGCAGATCGACGTCGTAGCGGCGTTCCTGGCCCCCCAGCCTAACCACGACCTGGTACTTTCCCGCGCTCAGCCGCGCGGCGACACCGCTGCCGAGGGTGCCAATGCGTTGGGTGCCGCGGTTGACCGTGACGAGTCCGGTGCCGCTTTGAGCCTTGCTCTCGATCCGAACTTCGAGCACCCCGGTCTTGAAGTCGACTGTGACCGGCGCGGTTTGTCCGGGCCGAACCTCGACGTCGACGACCTGCGAAGGATTGTCGACCGTGCCGTCCAACCTGACGGTGACCTTGCACTTTCCAGCTGGCACTGAAAGGATGGCGCCGCACGAGCCCGCGGCGACATCTTTTCCATTTTGCGTCACCGAAACCGTGCCGCGAGCGGGCGCACTGTTCTCGGTGACCGAACAGCGGATCTCCCCGGATTGCGCTTGGGCGCCTCCCACTGCAAAGAAGAGCGAGGCCGCGATCAACAAGGACGGCAGCGAGGTCCGGCGGAAGCGTGCCCGCGCCTCACCAACCGTTTGGATAAGAATTCTCACCGTTTACCCTTTCTAACCCAATTCGAGCCCAGGGTGCACAGCCGATTGAGGATGGCTCGAAAACCCAGCGTTTCCGCCGACCGCTGTCGCGCCGTGCCCGCTTGACACCAGCTAGACCGGCGGCTAGGACACGCGCCCCTAAACGGGGTCTTAGGAGCGTATCTCATGGCTACCCAGAGTGCCAAAGCGTCTGAAATCGATCGCAAATGGTATGTCGTCGATGCCGCGGGCCAACCGCTTGGCCGCCTTGCGTCCAAAGTGGCCCACGTTCTTCGTGGCA
>CAMYJN010000434.1 GCA_947258625.1 uncultured Polyangiaceae bacterium
CGCCGATCTCGATCTCGTGTACGAAGGTGTCTTTCTTCGCGTCGATTCGTTCGACTTTCCACTTGTTCGCGCGCTGCCGAAGGACGGCGACCACGCCCTGGTCGTGCGTTGCAACCGCGATGGCCGGCGTCCCGTCACCGTAGAGGTCTGCGACCTCGGCATCGCGCATGCGGTCGAACTTCCCACCGAACTTGGCCTGCCAGAGCGTGTTCGGCTGGAGCTTGCCCTTGGCGTGACGCCACAGCTTCACGTAGGCGCCCGATCCGCCAAGCGTAAGGATGCCGGGCGCCTGCCCGCGCGGGGTCAGCATCATGGCCTTGTGAAAGACGTTGCTCTGCGCATCTTCCAGCGTTTCGGTTTTCCACTCGCCGCCTTCACGCGTCAGGATGTCGAGCCGTGCAGGACCTGGCTTTGCGGTCGCTTTGCCGTCGACCACCTCGAACTGCGAGTACGAGAGAAGCAGCCCGTTCGGGAGCGAGTCGGGCAAGCCGGTCGACGCGGCGGTCTTGCTTGGAGCCGGTGCTGGCTTCGCCTCCTTCGCAGGGCTCGCCCCTTGTGCAGCCGCGGCAGGAGCCTGTGTGGGGGCCGACTTCTCGCCTCCCTGACAGGCCAGCACGAAGAAGAGCGCCCAAATCCCAAATCGAGTCACCGCTTGATGTCGCATGGGGCGTCGCTACCAATTGACGCCGGTCCGCGCAACTAAGCGCCGGAATCCCGCGTCGGAGTAGGCAATTTGACCCTTTAGCGTGTACCGGTTAACCCGAGGCCCAGGGGACGTGAGCGCAAATCCAAAACGAATCGCCTTCTTCGTTTTGAAGCTGGCGTTCTCCGTCGGCATGCTGGTGTTCATCTTTCAGAAGGTGCTTCGCCGGGACGGTGCGGAGGAGCTTCTCGGACACCTGAGCGACCTGAGTTGGAGCTGGGTCGCCGCCGCCGTGCTCATGCAGTTGATCGCCATCGGGTTCAGCACGGTGCGCTGGCAGCGCCTGCTCGTTGGCCAGGGAATTTTCGCGAAATGGGGCTTCCTCGGCGGCTCGATCATGATCGCCCGCTTCTGGGGAGCCTTCACGCCGGGCGGCTTCACGGGCTTCGGCGGCTGGCGCATCTACGACGTCGCTAAGCACACCGGCAAGACCGCCCGCGCCACCGCGACGATCGGCGTCGAGATGATTCTCGGCCAGCTCGCCTTTGGTGTGGTCGTCATGCTCGGCAGCATCTTTGGGATGCGGTTCATTGGCACCAACGGCGTGCTCCTCGTCAACGCGCTCTTTCTCTCGATCATCGTGGTCGGCCTCGCCTTCCTCGCGCAGCCGCAGCTCTTCTTGTTCTTCGTCCGTTTCGTCCCAGCGGGGATTCGCGCGCGCGTTCAAACCCTGATCGACGCCGTGGGCGCCTATCGCGGCAAGGCGAGCTTACTAATTCAGGCGGCGGCGCTTGGCGTTGGCACACACGCCTTCAACAACCTCATTTATGTCTGCGCTGCGCGCGCGCTCGGCGTCGAGCTCGGCATCGGTGAGGTGTTTTTTGCATCGTCGCTGCAGATCCTCGCAACGCTCATCCCCGCTTCGATCAACGGCATTGGGCTTCGAGAAGCGGCGGCGGTTGCGCTTTACACCTCGCCTGCTGTCGGCTTGCCCCTCGCGGTTGCGGTTCTCATTCCAACGCTCGGCTTTGCCTGCGAGATGTTCGTCTCGTCGTTTGGCGGGGTGTTCTTCCTGTTGCGGAAGTCGGGATACAACCCAGAGATCCGCGTCGAGGATCCCGACCGTGAAGACCTCGTGAGTCTGGCCATCGCGCGGGCGCCCCGGGAGGCATGGCCGCATCCCCTGCGGGGCCTCGTCGTCGGTTTCAGCGCGGGTGTAATGGGCGGCATCTTGGTTGGTCTGGGCGAGGCGATCGTCATCGCCCTCTCGTCAGCGGGGGCGACCGGCGCGCGTGTCTTCTTCTACGGCCCGCTTGCCTACGGGCTTTTCTGCGGTGCTTTTGGTGCGGGCCTCGGCTTTGTGACCGCGCTGACCGGGCGCTGGATGAAGCGCTATGCGCTCCACGAGACTGACGCCTTCGGCTACTTCGCGGCCGCGATTTTTGGCATGTTTGCCTTTGCGCTCGGCGCTTTTCGGATTCGTCGCGACATCTTTCATGAAGAGCTGGTCTGGAAGAGCGCGATTGGGCTGGCGGTCCTGCTTGGCTGCGCGTTTGTCGCCGCGGGCATGAGCGCCCTGATCGCACGCGGGCTTTGGAAGCTGTCCAAGCGACCCAGGTTCGGCCGCGTTGTTAATGCTTCGACGGCGATCGGCCTGCTGGTCGTTTTCGGGGTGGCGCTTGCCGGCAATCTCGCGCTCGGAGACCGCATGTCGCGCGCGGGCACTTCAGGCGATGTCGCTGCGGCCAAAGACCAAGCGGGTAACGTGCTCTTCATCGTGGTCGACACCTTACGCGCCGATCATCTCCCGATGTACGGCTACGAGTCCGGTAGCACGCCCAGTCTCGATCGCCTCGCCGAAGACGCGATTCGCTTCGACCAGGCTTTCACCAATTCGAGCTGGACGCGTCCGAGCTTCGCATCGATTCTGAGCGGGCGTCTGGCGTCGAGTCACGGAGTCATGTCCAAGAGCGATGCGCTCCCCGACGCGGTGACGACGATGCCCGAGGCCTTGAAAGCGGCGGGCTACACGACCGGCGGGTATGCGACCAATTTCAACGTCGCTCCGTACTTCAACTTCCACCAGGGCTTCGACGAATACGTCTACCTCGAGCCGGAGTTCGTCCTCGGCGCCGACGACGCCAGCGCCAAGCTTTTACTGATGCAGTTCATTCGCCAGCGCGTCGAAAAGATGCGGGCCATGCAAGGGGAAGTGCTTCCCGGCACGGCGTACCAAGACGCTGAAACCGTCAACGCGGCCCTCACTTCGTGGGTCGACCGGCAGGCCGCCGCGCCATGGTTCCTCTTCGTCGGCTACATGGACCCGCACGACCCCTACTTTGCCCATCCCTACGATGGCAGCGGCTACGCGCGCGCCGCGCACCAACACCCCGACCCATCCGAGGCCCCTGCGCTCTCCGCGCTCTACGACGGCGAGATCAGTTACTGGGACCGCGAGCTCGGAAAGCTTCTCGACGGGCTTCGAGCGCGCGGCCTCTACGATGAGCTCACAATCATCGTGACGAGCGACCACGGCGAAGAGTTCAACGAGCACGGGGGCTTTTGGCACGGTACGACGCTCTACGACGAGCAGGTTCGGGTGCCCCTGCTGGTGAAGCTTCCGCAGAGCCGGCGAGGTGGAACCGTCGTGCGTCACTGGGTGCAAAGCATCGACTTGATGCCCACCGTCTTGAAGCTCGTGGACGCGTTGGTTCCCGAGGGCGTGCAGGGTGGCGACCTCTTCA
>CAMYJN010000435.1 GCA_947258625.1 uncultured Polyangiaceae bacterium
TTGCCGAGGGCGGGCGGGTCGGCTGCGACCTGGAGGCGGTCGAGCCGCGCACTGCGCGCTTCGTGAAGGACTTCTTCACCGAGCGAGAATGCGGGGCGGTCGAAACGACGGCCGATGCTCACCGAAATCGTCATGTTGCCTTGACCTGGAGCGCCAAGGAAAGCGCACTCAAGGTTTTGCGGGTGGGGCTAAGGCGAGACACGCGTAGCGTCGAAGTGGAAATCGATGATGTAGAAGCTGTCGAAACCGGCTGGCATTCCTTGCGCGCCACCGTCAGCCCAGAACGCCTGGCCTTTCGAGGATGGTGGCGCCAAGAACGCGAGACTGTCTTGACGATTGTTGGCGCCCAGGAAACGCAGTCGAGTACCGCGTCAGTTAGCGGGGAACCAGTGCACTCGCCGCCGCGGCGATCGTGACCAAGCCCATGAGACCGCAAATCGAGAGAAACGTGTAGCCCAACTTGAGACTTGTGGCTGCGCCAACTCGAAACCCACGGCTCCGCATCGCAAGGCGAGTGAAGATCCCGCGACCGGCGAAGTAGACGTACATCCCGCCCCCAACGAGCCCAAAGTACGCCCACGCTGGCTCGTCGAGGATGAGCAGAAGCGCTGCGGCCAACATGGTCCAGAGCGTGAAGAAATCCCAAGCCGCCTCGCCGCGAATGTCGGCCCAGTAGACGGGCTCTACGTCTTTCTCCACTTCCGAAAGGCCGAGCCTCACTCCGGTCTTCGGCATTAGCCACACGATCGTCTGCCCTCCCCAGCACAGCAGCGACAGCACGACCAGCACGATCCCGACGAAAATTCTCATTTGGATACGATCCCCACTCGATAGACAATTCGTTGAATTAGGACTTGCTGAACCAGCCGCGCAGACGGCCTAAGACGACGCGGCTGACCAAGGAAAGGACCAAGATCACCGCAACCGCAAAACCAAATGCGGCCACGCGCTGCTGCAAGACCTCCCGGCTATCGGTGGTTTGGCCTACTCCGGCAGTCACGCAACCTCGGCCACATATTGCGTCGAGCGGGCGATTTCGCCAAGAGATTATCGAGCGATCCTTGGAGAGCGCGACCTCTGAGAGGAAAGATGATTTCGGCGTCAATGGGGGTTGGAGGGGCGCGGCGGGGGCGGCTCATCGTCATCGCGCAGGTAGCCGAGGACTTTGAGCCGTGCGCTCAGCTCTTCACTCAGCTCCGCGTCGGGGACGGGGCGCGAGGCATAGACTCGATCATCATGGGGGGCCTGGCCGGGTCCAACGCCAGGTACTGAAGGATCAGCTTCAAGCGATCGGCGAGTCGGTGATCATGCATCTCGCCGTAGCTCCGGCCCGAAGCGCATCCATCACAATGAAGATCACCGTCGGCGGAGCTTTGGCTCCGTAGCGCGCCTCAAAAGAGCTCCAGGCGGGTGCGCTCGATGCTGCCACCAAGCGGCCAAGGGGTTGGACTCTGCACGGTAAACCAACGTGGTGAACGAGACCCTTCTGGACGCGTTCGAGGCGGGCGATTCCGAAAGCTCAATGATTAGAAGTCTCATCAACATCCGCTCTAGTACTCAGAAGCTCGCCAGAATTGAAGTGTGGATCGAATTATTCATTTATAGCAGTTGAATTGCGCTATCGTGGAGTGGAGGAATCGTGAGCTTGGACGCCGACGGAGCGGAGACAGGAGAGGGGCTGGAGTCGCGTCCCCCGGAATCGGTGGCGGAGACCGTCCCGCCGGAGCGAGCGACACCGGAACGGATCGGCCGCTATGAGCTCCGCTTTGAGCTCGCATCTGGAAGCATGGGCTCGGTCTACCTTGCTCGGGTCGATGGGACAGCAGGCTTCGAACGGCCGGTCGCGTTGAAGCGGATCCATCCCCACCTCGCCGAAGAAACCGACTGCATCGAGATGTTTCTGAACGAGGCCGAGATCGCTTCGCGCATCGTGCATCCGAACGTGTGCAGCGTGTTCGACTTCGGCCAAGCCGATGGTGAGTACTACATTGCGATGGAGTATCTCGTCGGAGAGCCCTTAGCGCGTGTTTATACACGTGTTGCCAAGATCCCAGAGCAGCGTCGGAGTCCCTTGTTGCCGCTGCGAATGGCGCGCATCATCGCGGATGCTTGTGAAGGCCTCCATGCTGCACACGAGCTCAAGGACACCAATGGCGATCTTCTTCACGTGGTCCACCGCGATGTCGCTCCCAAGAACCTGTTGGTCACGTACGACGGAACGGTGCAACTGGTCGATTTTGGATTGGCCAGTGCGCGCCAGCATGTGCACGGGACGTCTTTGGGGGATGTGAAGGGGACCATTGCCTATATGGCTCCCGAGCAGCTGAAAGCCGGTAGCATCGACCGGAAAATCGATACCTGGGCTTTGGGCGTCGCCTTGTGGGAGGCGCTCGCGGTCAAACGGCTATTTAGACATGATACGACGCCGAATACGATGTTCGCGTTGCTCTATGAAGAGATCGCGCCGCCGTCTGAATTTCGACCGCAAGTTCCGAACGAGCTCGATGAAATCGCATTGAAAGCACTCGCACGAGATCCGAATGAACGCTGGCAAACCGCCCAGGCCATGGGACAGGCGCTTCGAAGATTCCTGGGCAAGCAAGACGAGCTCATCGGCTCGTCAGAGCTCTCAAATTGGATGGCGGAGCTGTTTCCACAGGGCGAGGCACGCAAGCATCAGCTGATGGAGCTCGCACGGATGCCATATGCACGGGTGCTCTCCATCCCATCGGTTGACGAGTTTGACGCGGCGCAGGCCGCGACTCTCGCAGAAACCATCCCGATACCTCGGAAAAGCGAACGACCGCGAACTCTGATGATTGCAGTGGTCGTTGCACTGATGGCGGTCGCCGGGGCGATTGCCGTTGCGCTCGGCGCTGGCGACGGCGGGGAGTATGTCGAGCCAGCGCCTACGGCGGTTCGAGAAGCCTCGCCCGAGAAAGCGGCGAGCCCAGGGGAGCCTATCCCTGCCGCCAAGCCTGGCACCGGCAGTCTCGACTGAGGCGGCGTCGCCGCTGAGCGCCGTCGGACTCGGCCTGCGCGACGGTCAGGGCTTGAGCTTGATCGTCATGTCGATCATGCGTTCCTGCCTGCCGGTGTACGGCGGGTAGAACCAGTGCAGAAGCGACAACCACGGGCTGGTGAAGACGGGGCGCATCTTGCTGAACTCCACGAAGCCCTCGTAGCCGTGGTAATGGCCGATGCCGCTCGCGCCAACGCCGCCAAACGGCAGGTCGTGCTGAGCGATGTGGATGATGCAGTTGTTGATGGTGACGCCACCTGAAATCGTGCTGTAGAGGAGCTTGTCCTTCCGTGCACGGTCGTTGGTGAACACGTAGAAGCCGAGCGGCCGGTCTCGGTGAGTCACGTACTCGATGGTCTCGTC
>CAMYJN010000436.1 GCA_947258625.1 uncultured Polyangiaceae bacterium
TACGGCTTTCTCCATACTGAGCTCGTTGCCTGAAGCGCCGTTCTCGCTGATAGCACTCACCATGTTGGCAAACTCGGGGCACACGTCGTCCGCACTGGCAGTGGAAGAAAGGAGGGTGAGCAACATGAGGATGGACGTCTTCTTCATTGCAGGAATCCTTGGCTGGTGTCTGTCGGCGGGGTCACCGCAGTGTGATACCGAATGCGGACCCCTTCTGCCCACCATCAAAAATTCGACGGATGGTGGTGTGCGAACGCTGCTGGGAAGCGTTTGATGAGGCGTTCGTAGGCCGCCTTGGCTTGGTCGGCGTATCGATTGGCCTCTTCGACCGACGGTTCAATGGTCGCGAGCAACTGGACCGGCAGGCCGTGCGTCCAAGGTCGGTGCCAAGCGGGCTGCCAGTCCCACTAGACGGTCAGCAATTCCCATTCCTATAGCCCGATCGCCCGCGAACGACGCGAACGTCTCTCTCGTGGATCGGCTGCTAGACGAGTACGCGGCGCCGTTCTTCGGCATAGACGCGAAGTGAGAATTGGCCGGCAGGGTGGCTGCGCACTTCGCCGATGAGCGACTGTGCTTCCTCGTCGAGCGAGGCCCGGTCGGGCAGGATTGCGCCGAAGCCTTCTTCGGGCGTGAGGCACAGACCCGGTGCGAGGAGCGCCGCGAAGGTGAGGTCGGCCGCGGTGAATTGATCGCCGCAAAGATACTTGCGATGATCCAACCTCGATGCGGCGTCGTCGAGCTCTTGCCGCAAGCGCGCCAATGCCCGATCGTGCCCCGATTCGGTGAGGTTCAAGGCGCGGGTGAGCTGAGACCGGACCAATGGCACCACTCGCTTGAACACCCACGCTTCGCGAGGGCCCACGTTGTCGGCCGCGAGTTGCTCGATCATTCCTCGATGACGGCCGAGGTGCCAGTACGCCAGCAGGCGGGTGTACGGACCTAGCCGATCGCCGTAGTGAGCCACGAGCTCCGTGACTTCGCCGCTTGGAAGAAAAGAGCTATCGCTACCCGCGGCGAAGCGAACGATGTCTGTGGAGTCCGTGAGGACGCGCCCGTCGTTCAGGATGAGCACTGGAGTCGAGTATCGAGACGATGCACGGTCTGCCGTGCCGCCGCGACCACCCGTCGCGACCGCCACCGCCAGCGAGGAGACGAAGGGCATGTGCGGTTCTTCGCGGTAGGGAACGGCATATCGATCGAGCGCCCAGCGGGCCTTCTCGTTGTAGTGAGAGAAAGCCAGGCTGATCAATCGATGGGGGACAGGCTCGTCCTCGGACATGACACTCCTATTCATCCAGTGTGGAATCGGTAGCGGGCTCCCATTCTAGGTGAAGCAAAGGTCGGGAATCGCACGTCTTCGAGATAGTCCTCGAGGCATTTCTTGAAGCGTCGACGGCCGGGATCGATTGTCGTCCCGAGGACCATCCCGTCTCTGCCACGAATGGCGAGGTCGATGGTGACCGTACCTAGCTCGTTTTCACGCCGGATCTCTTTTTCGATGCACAGTTCGTACATTTCATCGAGATGGTCATCCATGAAGCTCGCAACCTCTTCCCCACTCAGTTGGGCTTCGCCACCGTTGGTCGTTGCATCGCCGAGCTCCATCGGGCGCGCCATGGCCTCCTCGTAGGTCGTCAACTTGATGTCCCGGCGCTCGCGTCGTTTTTTTGAGGTATCTGCTTCGTCGCTGAGCTCAGTGGCTTCGTCGACATCCCCGGCCGCGGTTTCGCTGTCGACTCCGGGTTCTGGCTCGACACTCACCTTTTCGGAGACGTTGGCGCCACCGCTGGTGACGGTGGTGCTGCTCGGCGATTGCGCCGAGCCACAGGCCGCGCAGATCGAAATGGCGCTGCCGAGAAGGATTACTCGAATTTTAGTCCAACCCACTGAGCACGCAGCATACACACCCAGGGAGGTCCGTTGCAACGGGAACGCAGTGGCCATTTGTGCAAGAAAAGACCTGAACCGCTCCGATCATTCTAGCGAGGCAACTCGACGCCGGGCATTCTGTCCGCCACGAATTCGGTGATCGCGTTGCGCGCCAAGGCGCCTGCTTCGTCGTCGGAGGTGTCTTGGAACAGAGCGATGACGTGGGCAGCTTTTTCGCTGCCGCTCAGCGTTTCGCTTTCGGAAATGCGAAAAAGCCGGATGCGCAGCTTTCGGATCGCGACGAGGGTTTGCTTGGCCTGCCAGCGTTCGAATAGCTCTTGGCGGAACTCCTCTGTGCCCTCGAGGAACCAGTTCTTTTCTACGCGGTACGGGTCTTCGCCGCGACGCCGCATGATGGCATCGGTGATGTCGAAACGGACGGTGACGCCCTGACTGTATCCATCATCGAAGGTGACCGAGCCATCTGGCTCGACGACGGCCTTGAACGCGTGGCCCTGGTAATGATGGGTGCCATCTTTGTGCCTACGCAGCTTTGGGGGGTCGCGCACCGAGAGGTACTGCTTTTTGCCGACGCCTTCGAAGTAGTTCCTTGGCCCCGCATCGGTGGCTGGAGTCCCCTCCTGCTCGGCGTTTGACGCTTCGCTTGGCGCGACTTCTTGCGAGACGATGAAGGCGCGCGCTGCGGAGCTCGGATCGAGCGCAAGCAGCAGCTCGGATTCGGCGGGCGCGGGCGAGGCGCCCGTGGGCTTCGGAGGGACAGGTTGGCTTGCTTCGTGGGTCGGGCTGGAACGCCGCGAGGCGACGACCGGCACTTGGACCGCTGAGGTCTCTACGGCTGGCGGCTCTGGGGGCGCTATCGGTGGCGGCGGATCTGCGACCGTGAAGCTGATATCCACCGCGTTGGAATCCCACTTGGTGCTGGCGCGTGAGTCGACGCTCACAGCCGAGAGTGCGAGAAGGTGCGCGGCGAACGAGGCGACGAAGACCGCAAGCCATCGTCCTGATCGTTCTCGTCCAGCCTGGGACACTACGCGCCTCTCGACACAGGCAGGGCCAAGTGCGGGTCATCCGCTAGGCGACGCCTCCGTCTCTGTGAGAGAACGACGGTACCACCGACGGGGGGCCGGGCAAGCGGGAGCGAAGATCCCATCGTGGACGGCGCGAACGCGTGCTAGGGCTGCAGCAGGAAAAAGACATGCGATTCGTCAAAGAAAGCCAGATCAACGCGAGCGCCGAAAGGGTGTTCGCATTCCACGAAGCACCCGATGCATTCGAGCGGCTGCAGCCACCGTGGCAGACGACGAGAATCGTTCAGCCACCGACTTCACTCGAGGTGGGAACGCAGGTGATCTTGCAGGTCAAGGTCGGGCCCTTGTGGCAGACCATCGTCGCCGAGCACGTGGCGTACGAGCCTGGGCAAATGTTTGCCGACCGCATGGTGAAAGGCCCGTTTGCCAGTTGGTTACACAAGCACATCGTGACGCCGCGG
>CAMYJN010000437.1 GCA_947258625.1 uncultured Polyangiaceae bacterium
GCCCAGCCGTTGCGCTCGGACATCGAAAGCAGCCGCTGAAACTGCCAGGCGTACATCGAGCTCGCACCGATGTAACGAACCTTGCCCTGTCTGACGAGTTGGTCGAGGGCGGCCAGCATTTCTTCCATCGGCGTCTGCGGATCCAAACGGTGGATTTGGTAGAGGTCGATGGTGTCGACGCCCAGACGCCGGAGGCTGCCTTCGCAGGCTTGCTGGATGTGCTTGCGTGAAAGCCCGCCCATGTTCGGTCGCTGATTCATTGGAAAGAAAACCTTCGTCCCAATGACGAGCTCATCGAGGTCGCCATATTCACGAAGCCACTTTCCGGTCACTTCCTCGCTCACTCCGAGCGAATACATGTCGGCGGTGTCGAAGAAGTTGATGCCCGCTTCGATCGCGCGCTTGAAGAACGGCGCCGACGCCTTCGAATCATGGACCCAAGGCCGCCAGTTCGGTGTCCCGTAGCTCATGCAGCCCAGACAAATCCGGGAAACGGTCACACCCGTTCGACCAAGATGCGTGTACTTCATCCGGCCGATACTACAGCATCGGAATCAGTCGGAGCACCGACTCTGTTAGCTCTTACCGTAGACGGGGACGAGGGCCCCCCGTGTGACGGAATTCTGCGGTGAGGCGAGGAAACCGACCGTTTCGGCGATTTCGTCAGGCTTGGGCCAGGCGCCATGATCCGCATCGGGCATCGCCGCGCGGTTCGCCTTGGTGTCGATGATGCTCGGGACGATGGCGTTGACCCAGATCGAAGAGGCCGAGAGCTCCTCCGCGAGCGAAAGCGTCAGCGCAGCAACGGCGGCCTTCGTGGCCGAGTAGGCGGTCATTTGCGCGGTGGGCACGAGGACCGGACGCGCCGCGACGTTGACGATGCGCCCCTCACGGCCTTCCATCGCCTTGACCGCTTCCCGGCAACAAAGAAAGCAGGTCGTCGCATTCATGCGCATCAAGTGCTCCCAAACGTCGAGCCCAGTGGAGCCGATCGGCCCCATCGCAAACCCGCCTGCAATGTGAATGCTCGCGTAGAGCGAGGTCGTCTGCGCGAAGAGTCGAGCGACATCCGCCTCGATTCTCAAATCCATCCCCTCGTGGAGCTTCACGGCCGCGTCCGCGCGATAGGCAAAACCGTCGAGCTCGTTGGCTGCGAAGACAGGAACGTGAACGGTGGCGCCAGCCGCAATGAGACGTCCAACGACGGCCCTGCCCAGCGCACCGGTTCCGCCCGTGATGACCGCTTCGCGGCCCGAGAAATCCAGCATGGGCTGGAGCTTAGTCGACCGCGACACGAGCGTCATTACAAGCGGAGCCAGAGGCCATCCTCTGCCATCGGTAGCTCGATCTCTCGAGCCCGTGAGAGCACGTCGTCGCTCATGTGGGTGAGGATGATCTTCTTGCAACTGAGGCGAGGGCGGTTCTCCATGATCGTGCGGTAGTTGTTGTGTAACGGAACTTCTTGGTCGAATACATACGCCTCGCAGACGAATAGGTCTGCGCTCGCAGAGGCTTCGATCAGGGTGTCGGTCCACTGGCTGTCACCCGAGTAGACGAACACCTTCTGCTCGACTTCGACTCGCAGGCTATACGAGGGCGCCCCGCTGAAATGAGCGGCCGGAAACGCCGTGACCTGGATTCGATCGACTTGGGTTGGTGTTCGAGCGTTAAGCTCGACGAAACGCACTTCGAAGTTTGGCTCCACTTTGGACGAACCGGCGAAAAGGACCTCCATGGCCTCTTTGAGACGTACTTCGAATCCGGGCGGCCCCACGAGCGTGAGCGGGGCACTTCGCTTGGACACCAATTGCGCGTCCAACAGAAAGAATGGCAGGCCGCCGAAATGATCGCCGTGCAGATGGGTGATCAAGATTTTGCTCACCTCTCGCGGTTGGAGCTGCTGTTGCCGCATCGCGATCAAGGATGACGCCCCGCAATCGACGAGGAAGAAATCATCGCGAGTACGTATCGCGATGCAGGTCTGAAAACGGCCGCCGCTTCCAAAAGCATCGCCGCTGCCGATGAATCCTACTTCCACCTGTGCCATGTCCCGCTCCCGCTGAGGGTCTTCCGTCGAGAACGGCCGCGCGTAGCTGCCGTCAGGGCGTCCGCGATCCAACTGCGCATCCGTTCTAGCCCGGATCATTGCCCACCCGACGCATTCTTACATGAATCCAAGGGTCCGGAGCCATCAAGCTCGGCGGCGTTTCCCAATCAAAGCACCCCACTTTGGGTCCGAGAAGGTGTATCCTCTTGGGCCCGTCCGAATGAGGAGTGACCAATGGCCGAACTGAAACTCGCACTTGACGATGCCTATCACTGGGAAAGTTCAACGCCTGACCGGCTATGGATGACCCAGCCCATCGGCAACGGCGAGGTACAAACGTACACCTGGGCCGAAGGGATGGATCAAGCGAGGCGGATGGCGGCGCACCTGAAGTCTCTCAACCTTCCGCACGGGAGCCACATCGGGCTCATTTCCAAAAACTGTGCACATTTCATCTTCACGGATTTGGCGATTTGGATGGCCGGGCACGTGAGCGTAGCGCTCTATCCCACGCTCAACGCGGAGACGATTCAGTACATCCTCGAGCACAGCGAATCGAAGCTTTTGTTCATTGGAAAGCTCGATGGCTGGGACGAAATCAAGAAGGGCATCCCCGCCAACATGCCCTGCATTTCGTTTCCGCTCGCGCCACCGAACGATTACGAAACTTGGGATTCGATCGTCGCTCGAACCGAGCCGGTGCAGGGAAACCCGTCGCGCGGGCCCGATGAGCCCGCGATCATCGTCTACACCTCGGGGAGCACCGGACGCCCGAAGGGAGTGATGCATAGCTTCGGTGCAATCGCCGAATCGGTGAAGGGGGCGGAAGAGATCTTCCATGCAACCCCAAACGACCGAATGCTGTCGTATCTTCCGCTCGCACACGTGTTCGAGCGGTTTTGTGTGGAGACGCAGGGACTGCACGCCGGCATGCAGCTCTTCTTCGCGGAATCGCTGGATACGTTCGTGACCGACCTCAATCGCGCTCAGCCGACGATCTTCGTTTCGGTGCCGCGGCTCTGGTTGAAGTTCCAGCTCGGGGTTTTTCACAAGCTTCCGCCAGAGAAGCTCTCGCGGCTTCTTCGCATCCCGCTGCTCAATCGGGTGATCAAAAAGAAGGTCCTGACCGGGCTTGGCCTGCAGCACGTACGCATCGCTGCGAGCGGCTCGGCGCCGATTCCACCGGATCTGATTCAGTGGTACCGCAATCTGGGCCTCGAGCTCCTCGAAGGCTACGGCATGAGCGAGGATTTCGCGTACTCCCATGCAACCTACCCTGGCCTCGGCCGCGTTGGGTATGTAGGCAGCCCAATGCCCGGGGTCGACGTGAAGAT
>CAMYJN010000438.1 GCA_947258625.1 uncultured Polyangiaceae bacterium
GCGCGGACCATGCGCGCTTGCGCCTCACGCCGATCGCAGGCAGACGACGGGGCGGCGTGACCGCTCGACTCGAGTTCTGAGGTCATGCGCATAGTCGGCGGCCGACTTTCGGGGCGAAGGTTTGGCGCACCGGGCGGAAAAGGCACGAGGCCAACGTCGGACCGCGCGCGAGAAGCCCTCGGTTCGGCGCTCGAGTCGCGCGGCGCGTTCGACGGCGCCCACGTGTTGGATCTCTTTGCTGGCACGGGAGCTCTCGGTTTCGAAGCACTCTCCCGCGGCGCATCGGACGCCGTTTTGGTAGATAGCGATCCTCAGGCCGTTCGGCAGATCAAGCGGAGCGCAGACGAGCTCGGCTTGGGCCAGGAGGTTCGGGCCGTGCGTCTGGACCTTCTGGGTGACCCAGCGAGTGTGGTTCGCAAGCTTCCCGCGACGAGGCCGGCGTTCAGCTTGGTTTTTGCCGACGCGCCCTACTCCGAGGCGGGCGCAATCCCAGGCATTCTGTGCGCGCTGGCGGCAGCGGAGCGACTCGCACCAGGGGCCTGGGTCGCAATCGAGCACCCAGCGAGCCACAAATGGAGCTGGCCAAATGGGCTCGCGCCGGACGCGGACTACCGCTATGGTCGCACCGGTATCAGCCTCGGCGTATTTGCAGCCGAGAAAGGCAGGCAGTGAGAGGCATCGCCGTTTATCCCGGTTCGTTCGACCCCATCACCAAAGGTCACACTGCCATTCTACAAAGCGGCTTGGTCGCGTTCGAGAAGATCATCGTCGCGGTCTTGAACAACGACAACAAGAAGGCGCTGTTCAGCGTGGCGGAGCGGATGGATATGATCCGGGAGTCCGCAGCCGACATGGGCGCAGATCCGAAACGAATCGACGTCGATTCCTTCGACGGGCTGCTGGTCAACTACGCCCAGCGGCGCAATGCCCGCGTCATCCTTCGAGGCCTCCGCGCCGTTGCGGACTTCGAGTATGAGCTCCAAATGGCGAACATGAATCGCCACCTCAATCCCGAGGTCGAGACGGTGTTCATCATGGCCAACGACGCGTACTTCTACGTTGCGTCCAACCTGGTCAAAGAGGTCACGAGGCTGGGCGGCAACGTGGCGGACTTGGTCCCTGCGCCGGTTTTGCCACGGCTTCTCGCCAAGTTCGACAAGTAAATCGGCTGGCTCACGAGCCCCTCGCGCAGCAGCCGGCGCACCTCGGGCAGCGCTCCGAGCGAGACCTTCCCGAGCTGGAGCTCGCTCAGGTTCGTCTCCCCACGGCTTACGGCCCGGCGCACGCGCAGCCAGCCGGTCAGATACACGGAGTCTCGCGAAACGCCTCCCGCGCGGAAGGACCGTTCGCACAAGGTCACTGCGCAGGCAGGCGAGAACTGATGCTCGCGAACGAGCGACTGTGCCGCGTCGCTGAACGAGACCCCGGCGTGCATCGCGTGGGTTGCAAGCAGGCGGCCCGCGAGGGTCCTTTGGCGGAAGGGGTCGAGCAAGCCTGCGAGCTCCTCGAGATAGATCGCAACACCCTCTTGATCACCGTAAGAGCCTGCGGTGCCGATTGCGAATATGCCGAAGGGCTGCGTTCTCCCGTTGAACGCCGAAACCAGGTGCCCGTAGACCTCGTGCGTTGCCAGGCGCTGCGCTTCGTGTGCGCCGAACAGCCGGTCCGCGATGAAGACGGTGCGTTCACCAACCGCGGCGTTCGCGATCAAGTCGGGATCGACCTTCACGGCGATGTGGAGCCCAACATGCTTGGCGTAGGCCTGCATGAGGTCGCGGAGGTTGCTTCGATCGGTCGACGCGGCTGGGATCGTCTTCGGCTCTCGTTCGACGGGCGTATTGGCGAGAATCTCGTGCGCCGCGTCAAGGATGCTGTGATCTGAGTCGGCGAACAGTCGCTCGCTGCCCGTGCCGAAAAGCCGCGCGGCCATCGGGCGCACCTGCTTACTTCGGCCCAAGCTCTCGAGAATCAGGAGCTCTGTTTCGAGCTCTTCGAGCCGGGGAAGATAAAGATCGGCGGCCTCCGAGTCTGCGGCCAGTTGCCGAGTACGCGCGAGCTCGAGCCAGAGGCCTCGCTCGACCGCGACAGGCTTCCACTGCCAACGGGGCTTGGCGTGCTCTCCTCTGGCGACCGACTGCACGAGCCGATTTCGTTCGACCGGATCGCTGTGGGTGGTCGCACCGAGGAGAAGCCGCGCCGCGCTGTGCACGCGGCGCAACCCGACGTCGAGCTCTGCACGAAGGCGAGCTCGCGGATGATCAGAGAAGTTGGGTCGCGCGCTCTGCGAGCTCACTTCGTTCACCTTTCGAGAGGGTCACGTGGGCGCCGATATTTTCGCCCTGAAACCTCTGCGCGACCACGGTGAGCCCGTTGCTTGCAGAGTCTACGTATGGATTGTCGATTTGATAGGGGTCGCCGGTGAGTATGATTTTCGTGTCGGCGCCACATCGCGTGATCACCGTCTTCACCTGATGGGGGGTGAGGTTCTGTGCCTCGTCGACGACCAGGAACTGGTTTGGTAGCGAGCGGCCGCGAATGTATGTGAGCGGCTCGATTTGGATGACGCCAGACGCGAGAAGGTCTTCGTAGTTCCGGTGCTCCGACATTCGGCCGCGACCGCTGCTGAAGATGTACTCTAGATTATCGAAGATCGGTTGCATCCAGGGATTGAGCTTCTCTTCCACCGTCCCTGGCAAATAGCCGACATCCCGGCCCATGGGAAAGATCGGCCGGGAGACGAGCATCCGACCGTAGGTGCCATCCTGAACGACGGACTGCAGCCCAGCCGCAACGGCAAGCAGTGTTTTCCCGGTGCCGGCTTTTCCGATCAATGTCAGCAGATGGATGTCCGGCGAAAGGAGCATGTCGAGCGCGAAGTACTGCTCTAGGTTCCGGGGCCGGACGCGCCAGACCCCCTCTCTACCCACTCGGAGCGGAACGATTGTGCCTTCCTTGGCATCGTAGCGGCCGAGCGCGGTGTGCCGGTGCTGATCGCGCTCACGAAGCACGAGCCCAGCATGAGGGTAGAGCTCGACATCGAGCAGGCTGGCATCGATGGGCTCGCGCTGGGCCAGCTGGTCGACGAGGGCGCGATCTACATCGGCGGTAACCACTCCCGAGTACAGCTCGTCGATCGAAACCCTGCCGCCCTCGTAGGTTTCCGCCTTGAGCCCGAGCGCGTCGGCGCGAATTCGAAGATTCGTATCCATCGTGACGAAGACGAGAGGCTGATCGGGTCGTTGGTCCCGGAGGTCGAGCGCCATCTGCAGAATGAAGCGGTCCATCTCGCCGGGCCCCGGAGCCCGTTTCGGCATCTGCGGGGGCACGGCGACCCGAAGCTCACCACCGGTGCTTTCGAGCGGCACGCCCTGATCGAGCG
>CAMYJN010000439.1 GCA_947258625.1 uncultured Polyangiaceae bacterium
TGCCAGCGGCATGTGCATCGGAAACGGACCCAGCCACCTGTGCGCAGAGGTAGGCCACGCGTCCGAATGGCATCGCCCCTTCTTTTTCGAGGACTTTGGACAGATCTTCGCCGTCCACGTACTCCATCACCAGGTAGAGAGAGCCCGACTTCGTGCGACCGAAGTCGAACACATGAACGGTATTGGGGTGGTTGAGGCGGGATGCCGACTCGGCTTCGCGATGGAAGCGAGCCACGTTCTCCGGTTGCTCCTGAAGCTCTCGATGCAGCAACTTGATCGCCATCACCTTGCTTATCTGGGTGTGCTCGACTCGATAGACGGTGCCCATCGCGCCCCGTCCGATCGGCGCGACGACGCGGTAGCGGTCGGCGATGATGTCGCCCGGCCTCAGCAATGAAGCGCCAAGAGGCGTTCCGCACTTTCCACAGAATTTCGACTCGGGCGGGTTGCTCTCGCCGCAGGCGGTGCACAGCGCGGGGCGGTCTGATGCCGTGCTAGCCATTCAACGTGAAGTAGCGGTAACCGAGCCAGGCTGCGGCGAAGACGACGAGCACCGCGAGCGCGCGAAGCGCCTTGGCTCTTCTTTGGATCACGGGGAGCGGCTCATTGGCGCTGTCGTAGCGGACGCGAGCCCGTACTCGATGACTCGGAGCGACTGGCTCGGACACGTCGCCCGGTTCGCTGTCGGATGGAAACTCTTGATTCGAATCGATTCGCCCGGGTGGCGCCTCATCGGCCGCCGGGGCCATGGGTTCGAGGGGCCGCATGCCGATCATCGTCTTTTGAGATGTGCGACCGCGTTTTCGCTCCTGGCGTGCCGATGAAATCGGTGTGGGAGGAGGCGGGGGAATGGGCGCAGGTGTCGGAACGCCGACGGGCGGGGTCCCTGGCTGAATCCCAAGCACCGTCTGCTTACGAACCCGTTGCTGGGAAGAGGTTCGACTCGGCCCGTCATCCGCCGAAGGGTCCGGGGTCTCGTGCACGCGGATGCGCGACTGGTCGAGGCGATCGGGGGTCTGATCGCGGCGTGCGTATCCGCATTTGCCGCAGAACGCATCGTCCGACGGGACTTCAGCTCCACATTGGGGACAATCCATAACGCGCCCTTACCGTATCAGATTTCCTTCGCGCCCGCGCCTACCGGGGAATCCCCATCACGTCGGCCATGTCATAGAGGCCGGCCGGTCGACTGACGACCCAGCGCGCTGCGCGTACCGCCCCTCGGGCGAAGATCGAGCGGTCGGTTGCGCGATGGGTGAGCTCGATGCGCTCGCCCTCCCCAACCAAGTAGAGGGTGTGCTCGCCGACAACGTCACCGCCGCGGAGCGCCATCACGCCGACCTCTTCGAGGGCCCGGGCGCCCACCTGGCCGCTCCGCCCGTGACTCACCACGCGCTCTGGGTCGAGTTGCTTCGCCGCGGCCACCACCTCAGCGAGCCGGACTGCCGTACCGCTAGGCGAGTCGACCTTGTGACGATGGTGAATCTCGACGATTTCGGCATCGAATGCCGGGCCCAACAGCTCGGTTGCGCGTGCTGCGAGGAAATACAACGCGTTGATGCCTTGGCTGTAGTTCGGTGCAAAAACGATCGGCACGCGCTCGGCCGCCCGCTCGAGACCGGCGCGGGTCGATGCATCGAGCCCGGTCGTTCCAATCACCATGGGGATGTGCTGCCCAGCGCACAGCGGCATGAGCTTTGCGGTCGCCGAGGGGATGCTGAAGTCGATGACGACCTCGACGTTGCTCAGGAACTCTTCGACGTCGGACGTGATGCAAACCCCCGAAGGCTCCGCCCCCGAGAGCGCGCCCATGTCCTGACCGATGAGATCGCAGTCTTCACGGTCCATCGCTGCGACGAGATTGGCGTCGAGGTCGTCGGCCAAGACCGCAGCAATGCTTTGCCCCATGCGGCCTGCTGCTCCGTGTATCGCAACGTGCGCCATGGCCAGGGCATCGCAGATGCGGCGACGAGCGTCAATCGACAGGTTAGGCGGGGGAGCGCCCGGCGCTCAGCTCTACGAGACGGTCGATGAGGAATCCGCTCTGTTCGAGCGCTTCGTCGGTGAAGTCGCCAAAGAACGCGCGAACGTCGACGAAGACCCGATCAAAGGCATCCTGATCGCCGTCTGCGAGGATCTTCGCCAAATCAGCCGCGGCCGCCCGAAAGACTTCGATCACCCGCGCGGAATCTGGATTGAACATCTCGATCGGCCCGTAGAGGTCCGGCGACTGAGCAAAATGCCGGCCGGTCACATAGGCTTCGAGAAGGTACGCGGGAGAGGTGAAGCGAAGCGTTTCTTCGAGCGTCGCTCCCGCACGGCTCAATGCCATTCCGAGCACCTGCGTCTTGAAGTGGTGCAACACCTGAACGATCGCCATCATCGAATCGTGATTGGCTGGAGTCGCTTCCGTGATGACCAGGCCGCGCGCGCTGAACATTTGCCGAACCCAATCGAGCCAAGCCTCGCCGCGCCCCGGACAGATCACCACCCTTTGCCCTTGGTAGGTATTGACCCCCGGGCCGAACATCGGATGGGTGCCTACGACGCTCGCTTCGGTCGAGGCCAACATCGCCGCGACCGGGTCGGCCTTGATCGACGTCACGTCCATGAAGAGGGCCTCTTTGCGGACCAGGGGGCCTAGCTCCTCGATGACCGACCTTGTGTCGCGAATCGGCACGCTGATGATCACCACATCGGCTTTCGACGCGGCGTCGGCAGGCCGCAGCTCGGTGTCGAGATCCGCGCTCAGCACTTCGTGTCCAAGATCGGAGAACAGGGTGCGGAGCGAGCTCCCCATGCCCCCCTCCCCGCCGATGATCGCGACCGTCTGCGACTCGACGTCTAGCGGCACCTCCGTTCGCAGCGCCGCTTGGCGCTCACGGCTCATGAGCATGAGCTGCCGCCAGATGGACTCGATGCTGTCGGCGGAGAGCCCTAGCTCGTCTGCGCGGGCACAGCGATCGTCGAGAACCCGGCGTTCGCGGGCGAGATCGCGAATCCGAACTCGATGCGAACGCTTGCGCGCGGCGATGTCCGCCACGATGTTCATCCGCCGGACCAGCAGCTCCAGCAATTCGTGATCGAGCGCATCGAGCGCTCCTCGTAGCTCCAGAAGCGGGCCTTTGTCTGGATTCTGGTCGGTCATGGCTTGGTTTTACATCGAAGAAGGGCGTACGCATAATGCGCGCCCGTGAAGCGACTGCAACTCCATCATTGGATCCTGATTGCGATGGGTCTAGGCGCCGCCCTCGGGCTGGGCCTGAACTGGGCCGGCGCTCAGGGCTTGGTCGATGCGAGCATCGTCGGCAACGTGGCCACGGTCGGCAAAGAGATCGGGGACCTCTTCCTCCGGCTTCTGCAGATGCT
>CAMYJN010000440.1 GCA_947258625.1 uncultured Polyangiaceae bacterium
GATCAAGCCGAGCAGGGCGCACTGCGCACGCCGGAACAGATCGCCAACCAGGCGGCGCGCTTGCTAGATGACCCACGCGGCCGGGCGATGCTCGAGCGCTTTCATGCGCAGCTCTTCAACTGGGACCTCTACCGTGATCTGAGCAAGAATCCTTTGGAGTTCCCTCTCTACTACGGCGGCGTGGGCCAGGACATGTACGAGGAGGCTCGCCGATTTGTCGAGCACATCTTCGTATCCGACGGTGATTTCGGGGAGCTGCTGACGGCGCCTTACACCTTCGTGAACAGCGATTTGGCTTCGATTTACGGGCTCGAAGGCGCGTTCGACGATGCCTTCACGCAAGCGAGCTTCGACTCGGCGATGCAGCCTCAGCGCGGCGGCCTTCTCACGCAGCTCGGCTTCCTGGCATCGCACGGGGGGCTCACGGGCTCCGTTCATCGCGGTGTCTTCATCAATCATCGAGTTCTTTGTACGAAGCTGCCTCCGCCGCCGGACGATATTCCGCCGATTCCCGGAGACGAAGGAATCACGATGACGTCCCGCGAGCGAATCGAAATGCACACCGGTCCAGGAACCTGTGGCGCGAGCTGTCACGGGACGTACATCAACCCGATCGGCTATGCCTTCGAGAGCTTTGACGGGCTGGGGCAGTATCGAACCGAGGAGCTCGGTCTACCGGTCGACTCCGCGGCGACCTTCGAATTCGCAGACGGGCCGGTATCGTACGACGGGGCGGGAGAGCTCAACGGAGCGATGGCGGAGCGGGTCCAGACGCACGACTGCTACGCAAAGCACTGGGTCGAGTACGCACTCGGGCGCGATACGGCCGGGTCGGACCTCGACCTCATCCAGAACATGGGCGACGCCTCACTTGGTGGACTCTCGCTCCGGGAGCTCATCATCGAGCTCGTGCAGAGCGAAGAGTTTCGGGCGCGCAACGCGGGGGGCTCATGAGCTCATTCGGTAAGCATCCATTTACGCGGCGGCTGTTTCTGACGGGTGCCGCCGGTGTGACGGTCGGACTGCCGTTTCTCGAGACTTTTGCGTCGAAGGTGGTTCGGGCGGCCGGGCCCGACGACCCTGGCTTCGTCGTGTTCATGCGCCAGGGCAACGGCTGTTCCCAGGCGATGCAATACAGCAACCCGGCGGAGCCCGAGATGTTCTGGCCTCGCAATCTAGGAGCGCTCACGACGGCCTCGATGCTCGCCGATAGCGATCGCGCTACCAGCGAGCTGAGCGCACACGCGGACAAGCTCTTGATGGTGCGAGGAGTTCGTGGCGCATTTTCCATCTCGGGCTGTGGCCACGCCCGCGGCGCACTTCAAGCGCTCACCGCTCAGCCCACCGGCGACGCCGAAGCAAGCAACAACTCCCTCGCGCTCGGCGAGTCGCTCGACAACCGCATCGCCCGAGAGCTCAACCCCGACGGCCGAGGTCCGCTCACCCTCGCCGCGATGCGCCCGTACAACTTCCTCGACAGCGTCCTTTCGTATCGTGGGCCGAACGACCGCCGGGGTGCGCAGACCAACCCAAAGGTCGCCTTCGACGACATCATGGGGCTCGTCAATTTGGACGAGGGCTCGGCAAACGCGATCGCTGCGCGGCGTCAAAGCGTCAATGACCTGGTCCGCGAGCAGATGCAGTCTCTCTTGAATCGAAGCGATTTGAGCTCGGAGGATCGCAACCGCTTGGACTCTCACTTCTCGGCGATTCGAGATCTAGAAATCCGGCTTGCAGAGTGCACGCCGCTCGGCGCCTCGACGGTGAGCTCGATCAACGCCATCGACGGGGACCATCAGAACGGCGACCGGGTCGTTGAAGTGGCAGAACTGCACATCGATGTGATCGCGCTGGCGCTCTCCTGTGGCTACACCCACGCGGTGACCCTGCAAATCGGAAACGGCAACGACAGCACGCGCTACCGCTGGCAAGGAGAGCAGTTTCCGTCGTACCACTGGATCTCGCATCGCATCTTCGCGGACGGCTCCGACGGTGACCCGATCCCCGATGCCCAGTCGAAACATGCGGCCGTCGACCGCATTCATGCCCGCCTGTTCGGAAGGCTGCTCGACCGGCTCTCGGCGTACACGACCGAGACAGGAACGCTCCTCGACAAAGGCGTTTGCGCCTGGATCAACGACCTATCGAACGGCCCGCCGCACTCGATCAACAACCTCCCCTACATCCTGGCCGGGGGTGCGGACGGTTACCTGCGGACCGGGGCGTACGTCGATGCAGGCGACGTCCCACACAACAAGCTGCTGAACACAGTCGCGACCGCCGTCGGCCTTCGAAAGGGCGGCGGGGAGCCGGTCGATGATTTTGGGCATGCGAGCCTGGAGCGGGGCCTCATCGACGAGATGATCGCGTAATCCGCCTCACAAGCCAGCGGCGCACTTTCCCATCGGCCACAATATTCCGTGGTGAATGCCTATGGGCTTGGGTTTGTTCTCGCCTCGATTGGCGCTGAAGCTAGCCGCTCGGCCGTGATAGACTGGCAGGTAGATGGTGGAATCGATCGGGATTTGCGAAACGCACGAGCTCCCGCTGGATCGGAACGGGGAATGCGAGTTGTGTCGCATGAGCCTCGTTCCGTCCAAGGCGCCGCCGAGCTCGAACGCCTGGTGGGCGCTGATCATCCCGCTTCTGCTACTCGGCGCAGGTATCGCGTGGGCGCTGTCGTCGTTCGGAACGGAGCCCAAGGTCGCGCCGCAGCGAGGCGTTCAAACAGCTCAGCCTGGACGATCAGCCGTCGCCCCTGTCACTCCGAAGCCGAGCGAGGCCGATCCGGAACCCGAGATTGCCCCGCCATCAATGGAGCCCCCGACGCCCGACCAGGACCTTCCGATGGACGACATCCCTGTGCCCCAGCCGCCCAGCGATCCGAGACCCGAGGCCACCGAGCTCGATCCGCCGCCGCGCCCATGATCGGCCGCATGGACGCGCAGTTTCATGAACGAATCCGCCGCAGCTTCGGCCGAACTTGGCGTCTTGCTTGCGTCGTTGAAGACATCGTCGATAATCACGGAATGGGGGGAGTACCGAGCCTTGGGGCGCCACCGGCCGACGTAGGTCTCCGCTTCGACGTTTCGATCTGGCCTCTCGCGATCATTACGATGCCCCCCGTCCTGACGGTGCCCGACATTGAATACATGCAGGCATGCTACGAGCTGGTCTTCTCATCGCCGACTCGGCATGCCCTGATCGTCGATACGACGACCATTGTGAGAGTCCCCGACGCGACGCTGCGCAAGCAGATGAAGGCGTTCGAAGACAGCCGACGACCGATCATTCGAGAGAAGAACATCGGCAGCGCCATCATCATTCAGAGCGCGGTCGTCCGAGGTGGCTACACGGCGCTCC
>CAMYJN010000441.1 GCA_947258625.1 uncultured Polyangiaceae bacterium
CCTCTCGGAATGACCATGTCCAGGATACCATCAAGACCGATCATCACCAAAGTCGCTTGTCGATCGGTGGTAGGCAGAAGTGTGACAGCTTCCGGGGGCAGGCCCTCCGCCGCAAGCGCCTGGGTGAAGACCTCCGCGATCGCCGTGTTGCTGTGAAACGCTTCTTTGCCGCCACGAAGCAGAACGGCGTTGCCGCTTTTCAAGCACAGAGAAGCCGCATCCGCCGTCACATTGGGCCGGGACTCGTAGATGATCCCAATCAGCCCGAGCGGTGCGCGCATCTTTCCAACCCGAAGGCCGTTGTCGAGGACGCGCTCTTCGACGACGGTGCCAACCGGATCCGGAAGCGCGGCAACTTGTTCGAGGCCGTCGGCGACGCCGTCGAGACGCTGTCGATCGAGCTGCAAGCGATCGAGCATCGCTTTGGAGAGCCCCATCTGTTCGGCTGCGGCCATGTCCCGCGCGTTCGCCTCGATCACGCGATCGCCAGCCTCGCCGCGCAGGGCTACGGCAGCCCGACGCAAGACCGCGTTCTTCTGCGCCGTAGTTGCGTTGGCAAGCACGCGCGAGGCGTCTTTGGCTCGCTGGGCCAGGCCCGTCACGAGCGCGGTCAGGTCATCGCTCATAGCCCGTGACGGTAGCATCTTTTCCCCCCAGCGGGAGCCGGGCTGCTCAAGTGCCATTCTTGGTTAAAACGATGTCGTCCCGGTGCACCACTTCGTCGCCGGTGTGATTGCCGATCCGCTCAGCGATCTGGTGACTGTGTCCGCCTGCCAGCATGCGAACCTCGTCGGCGCCATACCTCGCAAGACCGCGCGCAAGCTCCGCTCCCGATTCGTTGACGATCGAGACGGCGTCACCGACCTTGAATGAACCGGCAACCGAAACGACTCCAGCCGGCAAGAGACTCGAATGGCGCTTCTCGAGCGCGCGGCAAGCCCCGGCGTCGACCACGATGCGACCGCGCGGCTTGAGCGTGTATGCGATCCAATGCTTCCGGCTTGGCAGGGGTGAGCCCGCGGGAAGCAAGAGCGTGCCCACGTCGTCCCCCCGCATCAAGGCCCCGAGGAAGCCCGGCGATGCCGCGGGACCGACGACGACCGGCAAGCCGTGAAGCGTGGCCCGGCGGGCGGCCTCGACTTTTGACTGCATCCCCCCAAGCCCGATATCGCTCTCGGGAGGCTTGATGAAGGCCTCGATGTCGGAGACGTCGCGCACGAGCGAAATGCGCGTGTTCTGGTCGTCGAGGATGCCAACGACGTCGCTCAACAAAACCAGTAGATCCGCTCCGACGAGCGTGCAGACCATCGCGGCAAGCTGGTCGTTGTCGCCAAACCGAAGCTCGTCGATCGACACCGTGTCGTTCTCGTTGATGATCGGAACGACGCCGAGCTTGAGGAGCTCGTCGATGGCCTCCCGCGCGTGCAAGTAGCGATCGCGGTCCGTCACCGCATCGTGGGTCAGCAGGACCTGCGCGACGTGGATCCCGAGCGGCTCGAACGCGTCTTCGTACGCCCGCATGAGCAGGGACTGCCCCGTAGCGGCTGCAGCCTGAAGCAGTGAAATCTTCTTCGGGCGCTCGCGCAGCCCGAGCCTCTCCCTGCCCAGTGCGACGGCGCCCGAGGAGACGAGCACGACCTTGCGGCCCGCCCTGACCTGAGTCGCCACCTGCTCCGCCACCTGTGCGAACCGCCCCCCGTCGGCGCAGAGCGCGCTGCTGCCGATTTTGACCACCATTCGCTTGCAGTCGCGAAGCGCGGCTCTGGTTGGGTCCTTTGTCATGTCGAGCCCCTTGAATCGCATCCCGAACGCCCTGCCGCAACCGGCATCCAAAAAGGGGACAGGCGCCTCGTGGCTGGTAGCATGGACCGATGCTCGCGGCGGAGGTAGCGCGCTGGTTCGTTTGGCTCGTGGCTTTCGCCTGGGGCGCGGCGTGGGGCAGTTTCTTCAACGTCGCGATCTACCGATGGCCGCGAGGCATGTCGGTCGTGCGCCCGCCGAGCCACTGCCCGGGCTGCGGCGCGCCAATTCGAGCCTGGAACAACGTGCCGATCTTGGGGTGGCTCTTCTTGCGTGGAAAGGCGTCCTGTTGCGGCTCCGCGATTTCGCCACGCTACCCCCTCGTCGAGCTTGTGACGGCCATCCTCTGCGTTGCGATCGCGGAGCTCTGGGTCGTACGAGCGGCGCCTGGCACCTTGCTGCTATACGCAACGATCGAGACGATTCTCTATTTCGTGTTCGCGGGCGGACTATTGATCGCCACCTTCGTCGACCTCGAGTGGATGGAAATCCCCGACGAGGTGAGCCTTCCCGTTGCGGCCCTCGGCCTCATGACCGCGCCGTTTCGCACCGAGCCGGGGCTCTGGTCCTCTGCTGTCGGAGCGGGTGCTGCCTACTTGTTTGTGCAGTTGGTTTTCGTTTGGGGCTATGAGCACATCGCGGGACGCCGGGGCATGGGCGAAGGCGACTCGAAGCTCCTGCTCATGATCGGCGCGTTTCTCGGATGGAAGGGCGCGCTGTTCAGCGTCGTCGCGGGCTCCCTGCAAGGGCTGGTTTTCACCGGCTTTGCACTGCTCACCGGACGAAAGCTCACCCCCGACATCGAAGAACGCGTCATCGACGGCGAAGTCATCGAAGCCCCAGAGGCGCCCGACCACAGCAGAGTCGGACAGCTCAAGCTTCCGTTTGGACCGTTTCTGGCGCTTGCGGCGCTAGAGTACCTGCTCGCGGGAGACGCGATTCTCTCGTGGTACTTCGGCCTGCTACAGCGGTGAGCGCCTAGCGCCGGTAGCCGCCGCCGCCACCACCACCGCCACCACCGCCCTGACGCTCGCGCGCGAGGTCGACGCGAATGGTCCGGCCGCCAAGCGAGGCGCCGTCCATCTGGTCGCGCGCTGCTGCCGCAGCCTCTTCCGTGGTGAACGTCACGAACCCGAAGCCGCGGGAGCGTCCAGTTTCACGATCGGACACGACCTTTGCATCGGTGACCTCGCCGAACGGCGCGAACGCCTCCTGAAGGTCTTCAGTGGTCGTGGCCCAGGCGAGCCCCCCGCAGAACAGTCTCTTACTCATGGTCAACTCTTTCACTGTGCAGCCGACACGGCGCCATGCCGTGGCGGTGCTTCAATCTCGAACCCGGCTAGCCGGATTTGCTCGATTGTACAGCTTGGAACCGATCCCACAAGCCCGGTGTAGACTCCTCGCCCAGGCGGGCTTTGTAGTCGTCGTCTTTGGCCCGACCTTGAAGCTTGGCGAGTTCGCCGATGAGCTTTTCCCGCGACCCTGCCTTCGTGCTGACCGCCTCGAGAACCTGCTCAAGATGAAGCAGCTTCTTGTTGGACACGTGATCCAAGCCCTTTTCC
>CAMYJN010000442.1 GCA_947258625.1 uncultured Polyangiaceae bacterium
GCCGTCGACGACTACTACGAAAGGCTCCTCCGATGAAGCGCGTTGCCCTGTTCGCGTCCTGCGTCTTGCTCGCGTCGGTTTCGAGGCCGGTGCCTGCCGAGAAGGTGAAGCGCTCCGACGTCCTAGATCTGCTCGAAGCGTCGCTGACCGCGGGCGAAGGTGTCCCCGCGCAAGTTCTGCTTCGCCAGTACCTGGTCGACTCCCCGCGCAGCTCCCGCGTCGTCGAGCTCGAAGTGCTCACCGAGTTTTACACCGGCAACTACGAGGCCGCGGCCAAGGGCATCGCCGAGCTGCGAGCGAATCCCGGCTATGCGGCGAACTTGGGCAGCCTCGCGGACGTCATCATCGACACCTACGAGACGACCAAGAACTTCGAGACCTTTCGCCTCGACAACATCGAGGTGCGCTACGCGCCCGGGAACGACGAGCTCCTCGTGCCGTACGCGGTCGACGCGTTGAAGGCGGTCGGCCAAGCGCTCGAAGCGGAGCTCGGCGTGAAGATGGTCAGCCCGATCCGTCTCGAGATCTATCCAGACGCCGACTCCTTGTCGCGCGTTTCGACACTTCCGGTAGAAGCCATCCGCAACACCGGAACGATCGCCTTGTGCAAGTGGGGCCGCCTGATGATCGCGTCGCCAGCCGCCTTGATGCACGGCTACCCCTGGCTCGACACGATTTCCCACGAATACGTTCATTTGCTGCTCACCAAGGCTTCGCTCGACCAGGCGCCGGTCTGGCTGCAAGAAGGTCTCGCGAAGTTTCTAGAAACCCGCTGGCGGCGGGATGAGCCTACCCTTCGCTACGATCCCGCGTCTGCTCAGTTGCTCTACGAGGCGATGCAGGCCGATGAGCTGCTCAGCTTCGATCAGCTGCATCCGTCGATCGCTCTTCTCCCGTCTCAAAAGGCAGCCTCGCTTGCCTTCGCACAGGTCTCTTCGTTCATGGAGACCTACTACGAGGACTACGGGCGCGAGGGCGTGCAGCAAGCGCTCTATCTGATCGGTCAAGGCGAGGACGCGAAGAAAGCCTTGGCCAGCGTTGCAGGCGTCCCGTGGAAGAGCCTCGAGGCGCGTTGGAAGAAGGCGCTTTCGAAGCTACCCAAACCGCTGCCGGCGAGGTTGCTGCCCCGTCGACTCAGCGGTGAGGCGACTGAGCAAGACGAGCTTGCGAGCGTGGAGCTCGATCGCGCGCGTAATTACCTGCGCCTCGGGGACCTCTTGTGGACGCGCTCTCGTCCAGCAGCGGCATCGATCGAGTACGCCAAAGCGCACAAGGCCGCGCCGGCCGATCCCGTCGTCGCATCACGCTACGCCCGTTCAGCCATTGCGGGTGGTCGCCCCAAAGATGCCCTCGCGCCTCTGATGCTCACCCTCGACAGGTACCCGACGCATGCGCCCGCGCTGTCGAGCCTCGCGACCGTGATGTTTCGAATGTCGAAACGAGGGCTGGCGAAGGAAGCAGCCGACCGGGCGATCGCCCACAACCCGTTCGATCCACAGCCCCATTGCATTCTCTCGAAGCTCGGCGTTCCCCAAGCCGATCATGAAGCAACGCTTTGTTCTAGGCTCGGCGGGATTCGCGAGTGATGTGGCGTTTGTTGCCGCCAGGCGCTAGAAGGTCCCGGTGACCGAACCCGTACGCAGCACTCCGCCCTCCGCACCCAGCGGCGCCGCCTCCGACGTGCTGCGTGTCCAACAGCTCGCAAGCGCGCGCGATGAAATCGTCTCCAGGCTCAAGCAGCGCATCGTCGGACAGGAAGACGTGATCGAGCTGCTCCTAATCGCGCTGTTCGCACGCGGTCACGGTCTGTTCGTCGGCGTCCCCGGGCTCGCAAAGACCCTGCTTATCACCACGCTGGCCGATGCTCTCTCGCTTCATTCGAACCGCATCCAATTCACGCCGGACCTGATGCCGAGCGACGTGACCGGGACGGATGTCCTCGAAGAGGACGCGACGACCGGCAAGCGTCACTTCCGATTCATTGCGGGCCCGGTCTTCACCAACATCTTGCTTGCCGATGAGATCAATCGCGCGCCACCCAAGACCCAGGCTGCGCTGCTTCAATCCATGGCCGAAGGACAGGTCACCGCGAGTGGTAACACCTACGCGCTCGAGCAGCCGTACTTGGTTTTTGCGACCCAGAATCCGATCGAGCAAGAGGGCACCTACCCCTTGCCCGAAGCGCAGCTCGACCGCTTCCTCTTCCAAATCGACGTTCGGTACCCGAGCCCGAATGAAGAGGTCGACATCGTGAAGCGGACGACGGCGCCGATGCCGACCTCGATCACACCCGTCCTCTCGGCCGCAGATATCGTTGGCTTTCAAGACCTGGTTCCACGCGTTCCCGCGGCCGATCACGTGGTTCAGCACGCGGTAGACCTGGTGAGGGCCTCGAGGCCGCATGAAGGTAGGGCATCCGAGATCGTTCGAAAGAACGTCGCATTTGGTGCCGGCCCTCGCGCCAGTCAGGGGCTGATCCTCGGGGCCAAGGCGCGCGCTGTGCTGCACGGTCGCTACGCGGCCGAGGTCGACGACGTGCGTGCCCTGGTCGACCCGATTTTGAAGCATCGGCTCGTCATGAACTTCCGCGCCGAGGCCGAAGGTGTGACGCCCGCCGATGTGATCGAAAGCATCACCCAAAGCATCGCGCCGTGACCCGCGTGCTCGAACCCGAGCTCGCGGTACGCCTGGCCGGGCTCACGTTTCGCGCCAAGCGCACGGTTGATGGTTTGCTCGCGGGCATGCACCGAAGCCCGCACCGCGGGGCCAGTGCGATCTTCAAAGAGCATCGCGCGTATCGGCCGGGGGATGACCCGCGGTGGATCGACTGGCGCGCTTATGCCCGGTCGGACCGGTACACGATCAAGCACTTCGAGCACGAGACCCAGCTTCGCGGAACCCTGGCGCTCGACATCTCGCCTTCCATGCACTGGGGAAGCGGCGATGTCAGCAAAATCGATCACGCCGCCACCCTCCTTGGGGCCATCGCCTACCTCCTGACGCGCCAAGGCGATGCGGTCTCGCTGGTGACCTTCGACGAAAAGATCCGCGATCGATTGCCCGCGCGTTCAGGCCCTGCTCACCTCGACTACCTGATGCGCACGCTCGCCGAGCCGACGCCATCGACCGGGCAGACCGCCCTTCATGCCTCTCTCGACAAATTGATCGAGCATGCCGGTCGCATGGGGCTCGTCGTCATCGCGAGCGACTTGCTGGACCTCGAGAACGACGCCCTCGATCCGATCGCTCGAATCGAGGCACGGGGCCACCAAACCATCGTCCTTCACGTCATGGATCCCGCCGAGCTCGAGCTTCCGTACGAGCAGCCTATGCATTTTGAAGGCCTCGAAGGCGAGCTGCC
>CAMYJN010000443.1 GCA_947258625.1 uncultured Polyangiaceae bacterium
GGTGCAGGTGTTGCCATCGTTGGCTCCACCGCTGCAAGCCTTGGCGGTCGAGGCCTCGAGCTCCTGTTGAACCTCGATGACGAGGTTCAAGATCTCCTCGAAAATCTCCGAGTCTTCGATCTCCCCGGCAGCCTGCTCGATTTCATCGGCAAACTCGGCCATGACCGCGCCGTCGACAGCCGCAGTGGGGTTTTCATACGCCTGAAGCACCGGCCCAAGGTCAGGGGGTGTCGGGAGAGACGGCGCGCACGAGCCAAGGTACGCTGCGAGGGCGAACACGCTGAGGGTGGACAGCCTCATGGTGCGCCCACCTTAGCGCGTTGTCTTCTGTTCTCCACCCTCTTTCGTGTGCTGACCAAGACCATCGGAATCACGAACCAGCCTGCGGTCCAAGCGCCGGGGCCGAGGAAGGCGAAGCCGGTGTTCAGCAAGGCCGTGACCGGTTCGATGATCGCGCTTCGGAGCACCTCGTCTTTTTCGGGTTCGCTCAAGCTCGCGCGCGTGAGGCCGTTCTTGCGCGCATAGGACCAGCCGGCGATGCCGATGAAGCCCGAAAGGGCGAGCGAAAGGCATTGACCGACCGGCGAGGACAGGCTCTCGAGGGCGGGGTCGGCGATCGCGAAAAAGAGAAACATGCAAACGAAAATCAGTTGCAGCAGACACAGGAGCGTGTGTCGCGGGTTGGTTCGGTCCAGTGGCCCGAGCAGCTTATGCGTCAAATTCCAAGAGATCAGCGTCAGGCCCACCGCGATGATCAACCTCAGCAGGTCGGTGGAATTGTCGAGCAGCAGAGACAGCAATCCGTAGGGAAGCGCTTCCCAGGCCATGTCCTCGGTGTGGGGGAGGTACATGATGAAGTCGACGAACAGCACCGCATACGCGACATCGAGAAAGGTCTCGAGCCGGCGCAGCTGCCTGCGTCCGGCGGCGACACTGGGGTCTTCGCTCATCTCGGAACTCAACTTGGGCCTTGATCTTTGCGCCCCGGTGAGGAGACTCGCGCCATAGTAGGGCGATGTCAATTCGCTTCTCGCTTCTGCCGCATGCGAAGGGAGGGAAACCACTCATGAACACGATGAACCCCCGGAGGGCTCGCCCCCCAAAAAAGCTCTGGCGCACTTCTGTTCGGCGGTGCATAAGCAGTAACGTGTTGATACGTCTCGCTCTTGCCGCACTCCTCGTCATCGCCGGCACCGCCTGCAAGCACAACAAGCGTGCGAACACGACGGTGGCCCGCCGCGCGGGGTTTGATCTCTCGTGCCCGAACGAAAATCTGAAGCTCAACGTCGTCGATACCGAAGGCGCACGGAAAATGGCCACGCAGATCGCGGTGCAGGGTTGCGACCAAAAGGCGGTCTACGTCTACTTCCCCGATTCCGACACCTGGGTCATCAACGGCATCGTGACGCCGCTCTCGGCCGACTACGAGGTGCCTCCTCCGATCGCCAAAGGTAGCGGCAAGCGGGGAGACAAGCAGATGCAGAAGGCCGAGAAGCGGGGCAAGATGGACGCCGCCGAGTCAGCGCCCGTCGAGGAGGAAAAGCGCCGAAAGCGGAAGGACAAGAAGGCAGGGAAGGGAGAGTCCTCCCCGCTCGAGCCCGAGGTACCGGCGCCTGCAGGCGACCTCCCGGATCCAACTTAGCGCCGCTCTCCGTCCGTTGAATCGGTGTTGAGCCGTGGTACGTCTGTCAGCTCCAAGCAACTCGAAGCTAGAGGAGAGCTCATGCGCCATTCGCTGATGCCGTCGGCTCAGGCAGCCCCGCACTATGGAGTGCTGCTGTTGGTGTTGCTGGTTCTCTTGGTCGTCGCGCCGCTCGTGCCCGCAGAGCGGGCGGGCTACGGGGTGGAGATCCTCTTCGACCTCGTCCTGGTCACCGGCGCGTACTCCGCGGCGTGGCAGAGCCGGCATCGACTGCCGTTCTTCGTACTGACGGCCGCAACGCTCGCCACGCGGTGGACGGATATGGTCCTGGACCACGGCGGGTTCTCCTTGGCGTCGATTGCGCTCCTGATTCTCTGGCTCGGCTATGCAGTGGCTTTGATCCTGACCGCTCTGTTTCGCATGAGGGAGGTGGGCACCAACGCGATCTTGGGGGCGATCGTGGCCTACGTGCTCCTCGCGGTGACGTTCGAGTCCCTGTACCTGATGGTCGAGCTGATCCAACCCGGTTCATTCACAGGACTTCCGACCGGAGGCAACCAAGCGGAGCTGGAGAGCGCTTTGCTCTACTTCAGCGTCGTGTCGATCACGACGATGGGGTATGGGGACATCACGCCGGTCTCGGCGCTTTCTCGCTCCTTGGCTTCGATCGAAGGCATGTTCGGGACCCTCTATCTCGCCGTGATGATCGCGCGGCTGGTGGGTCTGCATAGCTCGCGTCCGACTGACGACGCTTCTCCACAGGAGTGACGAAAGCACGTTTTTGAGTTACCAATCCAGCATGCGGAAGACGAAGGGATGTTCGATGCCGAGGGTCATGGCCGGGCTCACCCTCCTCGTGCTCGGATCAGGGGCGCACCGTTCGGCAGACGCGCAGCCCGTGGAGCATCCGCTCGAGCCCGCCGTGACCTCGAGCCCCCGCGAAACCCTCCGCACCTTTCTTGATTCCTCGGAGTCCATGTGGGCGCTGGTCCGCGACGAAGGTGAGGGACAGCGCACCAAAGAGGGGCTTCAGAAGCTCCTCGCGCTCGACGCGCGGATCAAAGGAACGCTCGACCTCAGTGAGGTCGCGCCCGAGGCTCGCTTTGAAACCGGCGACGATGTGAGTGTCTACCTCTACGAGGTGCTTATGCGGATCCAGCGTCCGCCCCTCGAAGAGGTTCCAGGCAACGACGACGTGCGGAACCGTGCCGGCCTCGAGAGCTGGACCATGCCCCACACGGAGATCAGGATTCATCGCGTCGCGAAGGGACCGCACGCCGGCGAGTTTCTTTTTGATCCAGAGACAGTCGATCGCGCGAAGGAATTCTACGAGCGCAGCAGGCATTTGCCGTACGGCCAAGCGCCCCCCATCGAGAACGTCAGCTCTTTTCTCGAGGTGTACGGCGGCTGGAATGTTCCGATCACTTGGGTCGACGCCTTGCCTGAGCCGATGCGAACGGTTGCGTGGGGGCAAGCGATTTGGAAGTGGGTCGCGCTTCTCGGATCGCTCCTTGCGGCTCTGGTTCTGATCGCTGTGGCTTTTCGATTCACGCGCCGGCGTGGCAAGGCACAATCAGGGTGGCGCTACCTGCCGAGACTAGCGGTTCCGGCCCTGCTTTTCGTTGTCGCGGCATTTTTGGTTCCTTGGATCGCCGAGGAAATTCTGCTGAGCGGAGACGTTGCGAGGTGGGTGAAGCTCAGCAGTACGGCGGTCGC
>CAMYJN010000444.1 GCA_947258625.1 uncultured Polyangiaceae bacterium
CTCATCAGCGCCTTCGTGATCGGGAAAAGCAATGCCATCGGGGGCTGGCCACCGCCGGGGCAGCCACGACTGCCTGTGGAAGAGACCGCCCTCAACACGGCCGCGCTGCTGGCCAGCGGTGTCGCCCTCTACTTTGCGAACCGCGCATTCAAGAAAGACTCGCCGAGCGCCAAGCGGCTTCTCGGCCTCGCAATCGCCCTTGGCGGTTTCTTCGTGCTCTTCCAAGGCGCGGAGTGGGTCGCGCTCATCGGCGAGGGCCTCACGCTCACCTCGGGCCAGCTTGGCGGTTTCTTCTACCTTCTCGTCGGGACGCATGCGCTTCACGTCGTCGCCGGCTTCATCATTCTGCTTTACACGTATCAGCGGCTCTCCCATCACGACCTCGACCGGTTCACGTTCTGGCCGGCGCAGATCTTCTGGTATTTCGTGGTCGGCGTTTGGCCGATTCTCTATTGGCAGGTCTACCTCTGATGCGTTTGGCTCGCGCAGCCGTGGCGTTCGCGGTCTTGGTCGTGGCTTGGGCAGCCAACCTGGCCTACGCCTGCCCTTCCTGCGCGTCGCCGCTCGAAGAGAACCGGCAGGCGTTCGTCGATACGACCATCTTCCTCACGGTAGTGCCGCTGACGATGATGGGCGGCTTCGTCTGGTGGCTTCGCCGCAAAGTCCGCGAAAGGGACGAAGCGCCGGAGATCGCCGTTCCTCAGAACCTGCTGCGCGATGCGGGCCGGTTCTCAAAGGACCCCTGAAGAGCGAAGAGCGGCTAGAGGCGCTCCCAGACCGGCTGGCGGGAGTCGTAGAGCCCGCCGCGGGCTTCCTCACGGTCTGCCACGGCACGCGCAAAGCCCCGTGCTGCGAACGCCAGCAGCAGACCCAGCGCCACGTCTATGAACCAGTGCCAACGGAGGAACATCGTCGCGGTGATGATGTTCAGGGCCACAAAACCGAGGATGGGCCAAAGCCAACGGAAGGGCTGCACGTCTCGATGGGCGAATGCGTGCAGCGTGAAGTACGCCGGCCAGGCGGTGTGTAGCGACGGAAAGATGTCGAGCTGAGCGCCTGCCATGGCGACGGTGACCTCGACTTGCTTCCACCAAAACGCGCCTTGCAGCGGCTGGTCGAACGGAATCGTCGCGTACGGGCCAACACCGGGCACGAGCGTGTACAAAAAGTGCCCGGCGGCCACCACGAGCATGCCGCCTGCCATCAGTTCTTGGAGGCGCCGGCCTTTCCCGAAAAACAGCGCAGGGATGAGCATGACGATCAGCACGAAGTAGTGGGTGTAGTAGAAGAAGGAGAGCCACTCGACGACAGGCCGGACGTTCCAGGCCTGCATCCAGATCGATGGAGTCGTGCCCAGTAGCCAGAGGTCGATGGCGTAGAGCCGATGGTCCAGCAGGTCGGGGTGAAGCGCCGGCAGCAAGACGCGCATCTCGAAGTAGGAAAGAACCATCGGCAGGAACAAGCCCAAGCGATACGTGAGCGCCCGCGCACGCCGGCTTCGAATCACCTCACCGCGGCTGAGCACCAAGGAACAGGCGGTGACGACCAGCAGGGCGAGAGCAAGTCGACGCGCCACCGTCGCGTCAGGACCGTCGGGGGCGATCGACACCCGCAAAAACAGGTAGGCATGAAACGCGAGCGCGATCACGTCCTGCACCGCGAGGTTCAGCGCCGTGACGCCAATCGTCGTTCGCGCACGCTCAGCGACGTTCCGAGTGAGTTCCAGCATCTGAGTCTCGGTGGCCGGAAGTCTGTCGAGACTCGTATGCCAATGCAAGCAATTGCGGATTGATGGCGCGATTTGAATGCACCCTAAAGGCGGAGTCGCTTCGCAAGCGGACGGGAGCTGCAACCTGAGGTACAACCCGCTCCATGGAAGAGGCAAAGCCCAAACGGCCGTCCATCCGGGAGGACGCGATCAATCTCCCGAACTTACTGACGATGCTTCGGATCGCTCTGATCCCCGGGGTACTCTGGCTGCTCTGGGATGGCACACCGAAGGCCAACTTCTGGGCGACCATCCTCTACATTGGAACCGCGCTCACCGATCTGATCGACGGTTATCTGGCCCGAAAGTGGGGCCAGATCAGTGTGCTCGGCAAGTTCCTCGATCCGCTCGCGGACAAGCTCCTGGTGATGGCGACACTGATCTTCCTCACCTATCTCGGCAGGATGCCGTTCCTCGGCGTCGTCGCGGTCATCATCATGCTGGCCCGCGAGCTCGCGATTACGGCACTGCGTACGATCGCGATGAGCGAGGGCGTGGTGATGGCGGCCATGCGAACGGGGAAAGATAAGACCGCGCTGCAAATGGTTGCAATCCTCATGCTGATCGTCCACCAACGGTACACGATCTACTTCGGCTTCTACGAGACCGAGTTCGATTTTGCGGCGGCCGGCCTCGTCCTTCTATACCTCAGCCTAGCCCTGGCGCTTCTCAGTGCGGGCGAATACTTCAAACTCTTCGTCGACGCGGTCGACGCCAAAGAAGAGCGCTTGACCCAAGCCGCATCGTGACAGGGTCGAAGAGCACGGCGTCAGTCGAGACGCGCGCGTCCCGTCAAATCGTGGGACGGGTCTTCCGCGGAAGTGGACTGCAGGACGCGCTGCGAGATCTGGCGGACGAGCACGGCCTTCGAACCGCCTGGATCAGCGCCATCGGCGCGTTCGAGTGGGTCGAGCTCACCGAATACGACCAGGCCGAACGGCGCTACGTGGAGGCGCACCGTTTCGAGCGCTGCGAGCTGCTCTCTATGCAAGGCAACCTCTCGGAGCGCGACGGGGAGGCGTTCTGGCACCTGCACGCGACGGTTTCTCTTCGAGAGGACGGACGGGACGTCACGTACGGCGGGCACCTGATCGACGGCTCGGTGTTCGCCTTGGAGTTTCGAATCGACTGCTACGACGGCCTCGAGCTACGGCGCGTGAACGATGAGGCGACTGGGCTTCAGCTCTGGGCCGATATCGAAGGCGCTCGGGCAGAGCAGACCGGGGTACACGACGTTCCGAGGGCCGAAGCTGGCGGCGCAGGGGCCACTTGGGCGATGGCCGCGGAGCTTTCGGCGCGCGTGGAAGACGCGCCCGAAGACAACCGGCCCGAACGGGGAGACTGGATCGAGCACACGACGTTCGGGCTTTGTCAGATCGAAGGGCTGACGGGCGATGGGGTGTGCTTCATCAAGCTGCCAAACGCGCGCCGCAAGAAGATCAAGATCGACGCGCTGCAGGTGCTCGCGCCGCGCCACGACGGCGGGCGGAGGATCTTTCCGGTTAGGCCTAGGGGGAAGAAGTAGGAGTGGTTTGGGGGGTGGGGGTGGATTGGTTGGGTGGTTTGGTTTGGTTTGGTTACAC
>CAMYJN010000445.1 GCA_947258625.1 uncultured Polyangiaceae bacterium
GCCGTCGCGGCGGCGATCGCGCTCGCCACGGAACGCGGAATACGCGCCCGCGAGCTCCCGGTCTCCGCAGCTTTCCACTCCGCTCATTTCAGCGAAACCGTCACGGAGCTGCGTGACCTCCCGCAACTCCGAGGTACGGCCACGGCAAGCAAGGCAAGGCTGTACAGCACGATGACCGGCGGTTCCTTGGATGGACCGATCAACCTGAGCCAGCACTTCAGCGAGCAAGTCGTCAAGGCTGTGAATTTCCGTTCGGTTGCTGCGCTGGCGGGCTCTGATTGCGACGTGCTGCTCGAAGTCGGCCCGGGCGCCGTTCTATCCGGGTTGACCAACGAGACCACCGGGGTCGGGGGGACACTCTGCTTGCCGCTCGAAAGTAAGGCTCGCCGCGATCAGGATCTGAACATCGCCCTTGGCTACCTTCACATCCTGGGGGCCGAGATCGATCTCGCCAAGCTCTCGGACCAGCGACTCATTCGTCGATTCAGGTCCGCGGCCGAGCTCTCGTTCTTCGTGAACCCTTGTGAGAAGCCCGTGCTCGACGCCGATGTAATCGCGACTATCGATGCCGAGGAGCTAGATCGAGCTCAGGCGGAACGCTCGCGCAAGCCGGTGAGCCACATTCGTGCGCTCTCCCCGGACTCAGCTCGGGTAATAGAGGACACCGGCCGAGCGGGCGCGGCGGGCGTTTCCCCGCACGTCAACGCGAGGGCAGTGGTTTTGGACGCGCTCCACACGCAGACCGGATTCCCGGTCGAAACTCTCACGGACGAACTTCAACTGGTGGACGACCTGCATCTGGATTCGATCAAGACGGTCGAGCTGGTATCAGAAGCTGCGGACCGGCTCGGGATTTCCGAGGCGTTTGATGCCGCGCAGTTTGCCGAGGTGACGCTTGGGGAGCTGATCGAGCGAATGGAGCGGCTCGAGGCAAACGCGGCACCGGGAGACGGCGAGTCGGCCGACGGGGCTGCGCGCGCGGAGCGGCTCGGCGAGGCCGGCAATCCCTGGGTGGCGAGCTTTGCACTCCATTGGGAAGAGGAGCCCTTGGATCGGAGCATCGACGTCAATCTCCTCACGGAAGGCCGCACCTTGGTACTGGCCCCAGATGCTAACGATGCGTTCGTGGTGAAGTTGGTGCAGGAGCTCACGGACAAGGGGGTCGATGCTCATACTCGCGAGGCGGTGAACGGCTCGGTCGGGGGGACGTCATTTGATCATCTCTTGGTCGTCTACCCCGACACGGGCGCGCCGAGTGCCATCGAGGAGTTGAGTCAGGTGGTCGAGTTGCTCACCCGCGCCGCCCGCGAGTTGCCCTCTACCGGCGTCAAAAAAGGTCGCCCATCGTGCGTCGCCTGGATTCGGGCTCGCGCCGGCGGCGCCGAACGAAACGCCCACTACGACTGGTCCGCCGACGCGTTTGCAGCCACGGTCCATCTCGAGCGCCGAAAGCTTCGGGTGCGATCTCTGGAGTTCGCCTGCGCCAGCAGGCAAGGTGCACGCATCGCCGATACGCTCTTTCAAGAGCTCGCCGACGAGCAGCCTTTCGTGTCGGCGCGGTATGACGCCGATGGGCGACGCTTCGTAGGTACGCCGCGACTTCAGCACCGAGCGTCGTATGCGCCTCGTGCGACTTCGATCAGCGCTGATGACGTCGTGCTGGTCACCGGGGGAGCAAAAGGAATCACCGCCCAGTGCGCCCTGGCGTTGGCGCGTGAGACCCGGGCGACGATGGTCTTGGTGGGAAGCTCCCGAGCGCCCGACGCGAAGGCCTACGGCCTTGGGGCAGACGAGATCCGCGCGACTCTTTCGAAATTTGAAGCCGAGGGTCTTCGCAGCCATTACATGCAATGCGATTTGGCCGTGCGGGAGGACGTGGAACGCCTCGTCGCGGCCGTACGCAAGGATTTCGGCTCGGTCGATGTCGTCGTTCACGGTGCAGGCCTCAACCGCCCACGACGCGTCGAGGAACCGGACGTCTCCGAGGTCATCGATGAGATCGCGCCTAAGCTGTCGGGCGCACTGCACCTCTTCGACGTCCTCGAGGATGTGCCGCCCAAGATGTTCGTCGCGCTGACCTCGGTCATCGGCGTTGTCGGAATGGCGCACAACGGCTGGTACGCTTTCGCGAATCAGAGTCTCGATCGAAGCCTCGGCCAATTCGCCGCTCGGCATCCATCGGTGGAGGTGGTCTCGCTCGCCTACAGCATTTGGGACGAGGTGGGCATGGGTGCCAAGCTCGGCAGTATCAAGCGCCTCAGCAAGCTCGGCGTCGACCCCATCCCCGTCGAGGAAGGCGTCGCGCGTTTCCTCGAGCTGATCAACCACGACCCGGGAGTGCAGGAAGTCATCCTGACCGGGAGCCTGGGTAGCGTGGATACGTGGCGGCCCAAGATGCCCGAGCTACCGCGCGCGCACCGCTTCATCGATCGGATCCTGACCCTCGAACCAGGCCGCGAGCTGGTTTGCCGGACTACGCTCGATCTCGAGCGAGACCCATACGTTCGCGATCACGTTTATGAGGGTTCCCACCTCTTGCCAGCCGTCTTCGGTCTCGAAGCGATGGCGGAAGCGGTCGCATACGTCACGGGTCGAGCGGAGCTCCCGTTCCCGCTCACCGTCGAGAACGTGGAGCTCAATCGGCCGCTGATCGTGCACCCGGACCGCGGCTTGCTGATCGAGATCCAAGCCCGTGTCGAAGAAACCGAACCCGGGAGCGGAGTCGAGCAACGTGTGCACGCGGAGATTCGCTCCAAACAGACCGGCTTCGAGCAAGCCCACTTTTCGGCTCGCTTCGAGCTTGGTGCTGCAACGACTCCGCGAAAACAAACCGACGAGATCTCAATTGAAGCGCTACCCATCGAACCGACGGAACATCTTTACGGGTCGGTCCTCTTTCAGGGACCTCGTTTTCAGCGCATCGAGGATGTTTACGCACTCGACGCCAAGTCTTGCCGCTTTTCCGCGACTCAAGGCTTCGCGGGCGAGCAGGAGAGTTGGCTCTTGGGTGACCCTTACTTCCGTGACGCGCTTCTGCAAAGTCTGCAGCTTTGCGTCGTTCCCGACCAGTGCCTTCCGGTGCGCATCGATCGCTGGGAGATCGCCGAGCCCGCTGCGGCGCGACCTTCGAATCGGCTCTGCAAGGCGGTCATCGACGGAAGAGACGGCGATACGTACGTTGGCACCATCTCGGCGGTGAGCGCCGAGGGTTTGCCGATTGAAACCCTAGGCGGATATCACGCTCGGACGCTCGTGCGGCGTCTGGAATGGCCTGGCCCCGAAGAGCTCGCGCTCCGTGGTTCGCAACCCGTTGCCGAGCTCGATTCGGTGCCCAGCAGCGGCGGTGCG
>CAMYJN010000446.1 GCA_947258625.1 uncultured Polyangiaceae bacterium
TTCCGAATGACCTGAACTGCCGTTCGAAGCGAGCGAAGCTTCTCCGTTGCCGTTCGCCTCAAGTCCGCACGATGCGGTTTGAGCGCCTCGAGCCCATCTTCGGACGCGTCGGCCACGTCGAATCCGTGAAGCTCGAGATTGATGAGCTCCCTCCCGAGCATCTGCTTGCTCAGCCGCTCGGCGAGTTGGTCTCCGCCAAGGACGAGGGAAGTCCCAATGTACGGGAGCTGCAGCGGCGTTACGCCGATCGGCAGCTCCATCATACCGTCGCCCTTTCTCCAGTACGGCCGCCCTATCCGGTACGGCTCCCGGGGGGCGCGCAGCACGGACGGACGGTCCAAAATACTCGAGCTCTGGCGGCCTCGAAGCTTCATCGACGCCAGCGCTGCGGCCTTGACGGCGTAGTAGCTCGGGCACGGAAAGACGCTCGAATCATACTCGACCCCGGACGCTTCGAGCGCGCTGAACAGCACGTCGCTGACACTGTAGCCGGGGGCACGAAAACCGACGGGGCGCTTGCCGCAGCTCTGCTCGATGATCGTCGCGCCGTCTTGGATCTCGTCGCCGATGTCTCCCGCCGCTCGGCGCGTGAGATCGTAATAGTGATGATAGGAGTGATTTCCGATCTCGTGCCCTGCAGCGTGAAGCCCGGCGATGGTGTTGCGGTTTTCGTCGCGCTCGAGGTCCTCGCCAATTGCAAAGAACGTGGCTCGAATCGACTCGTCATCCAGCCAGGCCGCGAGCCGTGGCACGCAGTTCTCGTACACTGCACGGGCGCCCCGTCCCGCCGGCGCCTCGACCCCGTGGATCGATGCGTAGCGAGGCACCTCGTCCAAGTCGATCGAAATCGAAGCCAGTTTCAGAGTCACCTTTTGAACCGGATTGCGATGAACAGCTTAGCGAAGTTCCTGAGGACGTTGGGGACTCGCCTGACCAGCCCGACCGTAGGCGGCCGCTTCTCCTGTACCCGCACCGGAATCTCGCGCACGCCGAGCCCTGCCCGCTCTGCCCGAATGACCAGCTCGGAGGCGAAGAGGTCGCGGTCGATCTGACACGCGCTGGCGATCGGCTGAACGGCCTGCCTTCGAAAGGCCTTGAGGCCATGGGTATCGGTTCCTCGGAATCCCAGCGCGACCTTCAGCATGCCATTGATCACCACTGTACCAAGCCGCCGAAAGTAGGGGCGGCGGTCCATGGCCCCCTCCATGGTTTTGGAACCGACGACGAAATCCACCGATGGGTCTCGAAGCAGCGAGAGGGCGCGCTGGTAAAAGTCCGTATCGCAAAGGTCGATTTCGTCACAAATCACCGTCTCACCCGTGGCGTCGAGGATGCCCTCTCGGAGCGCTTTGCCGTAGTTCGGCTCGATCGTGTGGCGATACCGGAGCTCGCCGAAATGCGCGGCAAGCTCGGTCGCGATCTCGAGCGTTTGGTCGGTCGATCCGTTTTCCGCGATCACGATCTCGTAGGACCAGGGGAGGAAGCTGAGTCGATCGCGGAGGTCGAGTATGGCGGCGCGCAGGATCGCTTCCTCGTTGAAGACCGGAATCACGATCGAGATCGACGGAACGGTATTGGGCTCGGCCAAGGCGCGGCACTCTCTTACGTGGAGATGACCCCGTCAAGTCAAGCTACAGAGCACCGCGTGCGCCGAATCGAGGACGACGTGAAGCGACCCGAGGCAGGCGGGCAGCGCGGATGTCTGCCCGCGCGACACAACGAGTGGCGTTTCTCCATCTTGCAGCGTCACGCGTCCGTCGAGAACGGTCAGCGACCGCAATCGATCGGCCCGATCGAGCTCGAGCCTGCCCGAGCCCGCCAAGCGTTGGACGGAGAAGACCTCGGAGCGGAGCGGTCCGTCGCGGCTCATCAGGACTTCGAGACTCGCTGGACCATCGATAGGCGCCGGCCCTGCGCGGTGAGTCAAGCGATCGATGTGCACGGCGTCGGCTGCAATCTCCCAGCTCGTCACGTCGAGAGCGCGTTCCCGGTGAAGGGCGCGCGGTTGGCCGCTGGGGTCCGGCCGCCCGGCGTCGTCGTACTTTCGGTTCCAGTCCCAGTACCGGTAGGTGACGCCGCGCTTGCCCGGCGCAACGCGCTGTGGCTCGAGAAGCAAGACCCCTTTGCCGATTGCATGTGGTGTCCCCGGCCCAATCAAGAACAGATCGCCAGGAGACACCGGGACGAACGACATGAGCGCGGACACGTCCTTCCGCTCATCGATTGCCGTTTCGACGTCCTGTCGCGACACGCCCGCAACAAACCCAAGGTACAAACCGGCGCCCGGTTCGGCATCGATGATGTACCAGGCCTCTGGCTTTCCGCTTTCGCCTGCCGCCAGCTGCGGGTCATCTTCGTGAGGGTGAATCTGGACGGAAAGATCGTCTGCGGCGTCGACCAACTTCACCAGCAGCGACGTCGAACCACCCGGCGCCTCGTCGCCGAGGAGGACCGGGTCCGCGCGCAGCACCTCGTCGAGCGTGGGTCCGTCGGCGAGCCGGCTCGGGAAATCAGGCTCCACAGAGAGCTCCCAGGCCTCGCCCACCGGACCGCCCGGCTGCAATTGGGCGTCTGCCTTGAGCCCTTCACGGATCCGGCGGCCCCCCCAGGGCGTCCGAGACGGAGGCGTGAAGTTGTCCGGGCGCAAGAGCAGCGGGCGCCGCCAATTTCTTGGTACTACTTTATCCCACATGTAAGGTGACTTCGAATCCTATGGTAGCGCCCCGGGAGGTTTTGGATGGGCTATTTGGGCAAAGAACGCAGAATTCATCGTATCTTCGTCACTCGCAACAGTGAATACCACGTTCGCCGGAATGTGTGCGTGGCCGTTCGGGACCGTCGAAGCGGCGAGTGGCTGGGTGGCCACCTCGCGCTTCGAAGCACGGTTTCCGGCGGTCTCAAGTTCCACGACAACGGCGCCATCAGCGCCTCGGAGGGGCTCCCCACCGTCGGTGAGTCGCTTTTCTTCATCGCCGCTGGCCGAGACCTGATCACCAGCCCCGTGCTCAACGTGGAGCGACCTCCACGCGCGGTCGTTCACGACTATCCCATGTGAACACGCGGGGGCGGGGATGCTATATCCCGCTTCGTGTCGTTCGAGATGAAGACCATTCGCGTGGTAGCGGCCCTGGTCGAACGCGATGGGCGGTATTTGATCACCCAGCGTCGAGAGACTGCCGTACTGCCGATGCTCTGGGACTTTCCGGGCGGGCGCGTCGAACCGGGCGAGACCGACGAGGCCGCATTGGCGCGTGAAGTGGCTGAGCGTCTTGGCGCCCGCGTCGACGTGGGCCAGCTGATCTCATTTGTGAATCATCCGTACGAGAAGTATGCGGTCGACTT
>CAMYJN010000447.1 GCA_947258625.1 uncultured Polyangiaceae bacterium
ACCTTGCGGAGCCTCGGCGACTAGGGGGCGCTTCTTACAAAGACTCTTCGTACGTGAAGACGGCCTCTGGCAGATCCGCTTGGGCATCCTGCGAAAGCCCAATCGGCTCCTCGTCGAAGCCAAAGGCCCAGCGGAGCTGCGCCGTCACGAAGTGGTTGATCACCAGCCAACCGTCCGGCGGCGGAAGCGCGCCTTCTTGGCAGCCGTCGGTGCCGAGTCGGACGAGGTTCGGAGGAATGGGCAGGCCTTGATCGAGCGCGATCTGAATGATCCCGCCCCCGTTCTCACCAATCGCGCATATGTCGCTGGGGCCGAGATGCCCCATGGCTTCGATCACGACGTGGCGGGCGGGCGCGCTGGCTACGGCGAACGCGTTGGCCGTTCGCTTCGGCTCGACGATCTCGTCGATGGCGCCGGCGATCCAAAGCGAAGGCCTGTCGGGAAGCGCCTGCATGCTGTCGCTCGAGATGCCGGCCGATAGCGGAATGTACGTGATCACGTCCGGCTCCCCGCCGAATCGAATCGCTGTCCCGCCGCCCGCGGAGTGCCCGGTGATCGCGATCGCGTCGGTCGACACTCGCCCCTTCAACAGGCTGCCATCCCGGCTGTTCTCGTCCGCGAGAAGCATCACCACCATGCGCGTCAAGACGACGTCGTCGAGCTCCGGATCGGGTGTCAGGCTTCCGTCCAAATCGAACTGGCGCCGGAGGCCGCGCTCCAAGTAGTCGACTGAAGCCACCACGAAGCCCCATGACACCAAGTGCGTCGTCATGAACGTCGACTGATTACGGTAGCTCGATGAGCCATGCGCGAAAATGACGAGCGGAAACGGCCCGCCACTCGCGCGCGCATCTCGGTAGGCCGCGGTCGCGAACGGAGGGTCCACGTCGTCAGGGAGAACAGAATCTAGCTCCTCAGAAAGCTCCTCCCGAATGAAATACGGAACCGGGTCGAGCCCGGCCGTCGCGGCGGGGTCCACCGGATACCAGACCTCCACCATCCGGTCGTTCAGGGTGAGCGTGGTCACGCCGGCCTCGAACGGACCGACGTCGCGATAGGTCCCGCTGAGGGGCGCGGGCGGTACGGCCCCCGCGGAGGAGGTCGCGTCGGTCGAACAAGCCGCAAGGCCGAGGGCCAAAATCAAAACAGAGAAGGAAAGAAAGCGTGCGTGCGTCATGAAAACTCCAAGCCAGAGCTTGTAGCACGGCAAACCGCGACCCCAAAAAGGGCCCAATACGGCTCTCCTAGGCCGCCCCGTCTTCCTTCGCTTCCAGCAAATCCACGGGCGCTTCCTCGGCGAGGTCGAGCATGGCGGTGGCCGTGTCCGAGGGGAGCTCTTCGACGTTGCGGAGCTTTTTTTCCATCGCGCGGGTGCGTCGGCCGGTTTCGTCGATGGTGCGGCCGGCGGTCTCGAGCTGCCGCTTCACTTTGTCGAGCACGTCCCCGAACTTGCCGAACTCGTGCTTCACGGCGCCGAGCACCTTCCACACCTCGCTCGAGCGCTGCTCGATGGCCAGCGTGCGAAACCCGATGCGGAGGCTGTTGAGCACGGCCGCCAAGGTCGTCGGCCCGGCCACCACGATGCGATGCTCGCGCTGCAGCCGTTCGACCAAGCCCGGATGGCGAAGCACCTCGGAGTAGAGGCCTTCGGTCGGCAAAAAGAGAATGGCGAAGTCCGTCGTCTGCGGTGGGTTCAAGTACTTGGTGCCCACGTCCTTCGCCGAATCCTGAACCGAGCGGACGAGCGCGTTCTGTGCCTGCAGCACCGCCGCCGCATCGCCGTTCTCGCTTGCCTCGACGAGCCGCAGATAATCTTCCTGTGGGAACTTCGAGTCGATCGGAAGCCAGACGCACTGGGCGGGGTCCTCGCTCGGCCCCGGCAGCCGAATCGCGAACTCGACGATGTCGCGCGAGTCCGGCCGCGTCTTCACGTTTCGGTCGAACTGCTCGGGCGTGAGAATCTGATCGAGGAGCGCACCGAGCTGCACCTCGCCCCAAGTCCCGCGCGTCTTCACGTTGGTGAGCACTTTCTTGAGGTCCCCCACCCCGCTCGCCAGGCTTCGCATCTCGCCGAGCCCCTTCTGCACCGCTTCGAGCCGGTCGCCGACGAGCTTGAACGATTCGCCGAGCCGTTTCTCGAGCGTGCTCTGCAGCTTCTCGTCGACGACCTCTCGCATCTGGTCGAGCTTGCGTTCATTGCTGCTCCGAAGCTCTTGAAGACGGCCGTCGACCGTCTCCTGCAGATGCTTGAGGCCGCCCTGATTCGATTCGGTCAGCGTCTTGAGCTGCACCGTGAACGCTTGAAACTTTGTCGTCTGCGACTCGCCGATCTGGGAGATCGTCTTGACCAAGGCCTCGGTGCCCGCCTGATGCGTGCCGGAAACCTCTCGCCGAAGCTCGCTTGCGGCCGCAGACGCCTCCTCGCGCGACGCCCGAAGCTCCTCACGCAGCAGGCGCGCGGTCTCGGCACGGTCCTCCGCTTCGGCCTGCGCAATCGCAGCCGAGTCGCCCGCCCTCCTTTTGAGTAGCACGAGCGTGACGATGAGGTTGATGACCAGCAAGATCATCACAGCCACCAAAAGCGGATCTACCATCAAGAATCCCCCGAAAATTGAGCTAGCCGAGATACTAGCACCATCGGGAGGGCCTGCGCAGCGCTGATTGAGGGCCCCGCGCCCATGCTAGGGTGCGCGATGCTCATGCCGAGGGGGGGTCAGCCAGAAGAAGAGCTCAAAGCCCTTCTGCCCGCGACGATCGCGGTTCGGTTCGAAGAGATGTTTCCGGGCGTCCGTACCGGCCGAGTCAAAAAGCGCGATCGCAAGCGCGCCGAGATGCTCCGAAAAGCCGAGCCCGTTCTTCAGCGCGTGATGAGTCCGATGGAGGTCGTTCGCTTCGCCACCAACGGCGCACGGCAGCTCAGCTGGTGGGTGCTGACCGCGGGCTCGATGAACCCGTTCGCCAACCGCACCACCTTGGTGCTCACCGATCGACGCATCCTGCTGATCCACACCGACTCGAAGCAACGCCCGCGTATGTTCGCCAGTCAACTCCCGCTCGACCGCATCCGCGCGACCTCGGGCCGCAACAGCTACATCTTCATTCGCACGGGACACGAGCAGCTGATGTTTCATGGCGTCAAGCGCGCGGAAGCTCGCCAACTCAAGGGCCTGCTCGAATCGACCGCCAGCAAGAAGGGCGGCTGGCAAAACCTCTGCCCACGCTGCTTCGCCGCGACCGACGATGCGCCGCTGTCGTGCAAGAAGTGCGGCGAAGAGTTCAAGAGCCCCAAGAAGGCCGCGCTCCGATCGCTGTTCTTGCCTGGCTTGGGGG
>CAMYJN010000448.1 GCA_947258625.1 uncultured Polyangiaceae bacterium
CTCTCGCTCTCGGTAGCTCGCAACCGCCGCTGGCGAGACTTTCTCGGCCACCAGCTTGCGCGCGATATCGAGACCCCGCGCCGCCGCCTCACTGCCAACCAGCACCGAATCCGTCTCGGTCACCCCAGGCATGACTGCCCCGGTGACCGTGAGCCGGCCGGTCATCAACTCTCCCCCCGCGCTCCAGATGTACTCGGCAGCGTTGGCTGCTCCACCTTCGTATTCCGCGCCCTGGAATACGAAACCGTAGCGGGTGCCGGTGTCCTGCATGACCTTGCGCGCCATGCGAGCGAGCTCTTCCCATGTCGCCGGCGGGGCCGCGAATCCGCTCTTTGCGAGCTTGTCCTTTCGGTAGAACAGCAACCCGGCGTCCGTGTACCAGGGCACTCCCCAGATGCGAAGTCGATAGGTCGCGGACCCGAGGGCTGGCGCAAGAAAGGAATCGCGGTCGTAGGCGTCGTAAAAGCGCCGGCTCAGGTCCTCGACCCAACGATTCTTCGCGAACTCGGCGGTCCAAATGACATCGCTCGCGATCAGGTCGACCTCACCCGCCCGGGACGAGAGCTCCTTCACGAGCTGGCGGCGGTGGGCGTCGCTCTCCGGACCCATCTGGCGCCACGTCACGTGGATCGCTCCGCGGTTGGACTCGTTGAAAGCGTCCACGAGGCGCTGCACGGTACCGGTGTCATCCGAGCCCGACGCGAAGACGATCTCCGTCGCGCCGCCTTCGGCGTGCAGCGGAGCTGCGATCATCGACGTCGTCGCGAGGCCGAACGCGGCAGCGAACAGGACCGGCCGCAACCCAAACATCAGCGCTCTACAGGAAGGTCTCATAGCTCGTTCCTCTCTTGCGGCCATTTTCGGGAACCCGGCGAAGACCGGACGGGCCGATCCACGCCCATCATAAGGGCGAACGCCCCCTTTCGTACCCTAGAAATTTTCCAGGCCAAGATATCGTGCTCGGCACAGAATTGCCTCAGGGACCGAATCGACCGGGGTTGGCGAAGGCGGCACGTGCGCACTCGACGGCCGATGTTGACGATGAATGAGACCCCGCGGGTTGCTATTCGAGGGACGCTTCGCGCTCAGTGGCAAGGGCCAACAATTCGTCGAACCTGGCCCGGAAACCAGCGGTGATCTGCTCCGGATCGGGCACGAGGCCGGCGTCAGTGATCACACCGACGCTGACTTTGCCGTCATAACTGAAGATGCTGACCCCAAGGCCCAGCCGACCCGCTTGTGGAACCCACCCCATGATGTTCTCAATCTTGCTGCCTGCCATGTAGAGCGCCTGACCTGGTCCGCGTACGTTGGTCATGACCGCGGTGGCGCGGGAAGCGAAGATGTTCAGCGCCTGCTCTTCGACCTGTCGCGGCGTCACGCCAAATACGTTGAGCAAGCTATAGAATGCGACCGCCTCGATGGACTGCTTGATCGCATCCATGCGCTTCTTCGTCTCGCGGAGCCGTTTGACCGGATCGGCAATGCTCAATGGCAAGGACAGAAAGACGAGGCCGAAAGCATTGCCAAGCTCGATTCCCTTGTCAGGTGCGCGCAGGTCGACCGGAATCACGGCCCGGATTTCGAGGTCCCGCAGGTCCGCTTCGCGCTCGAGCAGATAGTCGCGCAGCCCGCCCGCCACTGCGCTCAGCATGATGTCATTCACTTTCGCGTCGAACGCTTTGGTGACGGTCTTGACGTCGGCCAAAGGAACATTGTTCGACCAGGCCACACGCTTTTGTACGCCCAGAGGACCTTTGAACAACGTATCGGGGTCTGGCGTCATGACGAGCACGCGCCCTAGGATGGTCGCCGCTTCGGTTGCAGCGCCCGCGCCTTCGACGATGCGTGAGGGATGGCGTAGCGCTTCGCCGCCTTCATGAGCCAAGTAGCGGATTGCGTTTCCTAGGGTACGCACCGGGCGGAACACGGTCGAAATGAGGTCGCGCCCTTTGGACTCCTGTGGCGCAGGCTCTTCAACCTCACCGATGGGCGCATCGCGCGTGAAGTCCATCAGTCGAAAGAGCACCGCATTCATGGCAGTGCCATCACCGATGCAGTGATGGAGACGCATGACCATCGCCGCGCCGCCCGCCACGTTCTCGACCAGATGAATGTGCCAGAGCGGCTTCGAGAAATCGAGCGGCGTGCTTGCCAGGTCGCTGATGAGGCGTTGGAGCTGCTTCATGTCCCCCGGTGGAGGAAGAGCAACGTGATGAATGTGCGCATCTAGATCAAAGTTCGGATCGACCTCCCAGTGGGGCGTGCCCACCGGGATCCGGGGTTCCACCACCCGCATGGTGAACCGGTCCATCGTAAGCAAGCGTACCCTCAGTGTCTTGCGGAAGCGTTCAAAGTCGATCGGCTTATCGAGCAGCGAGACGCCGGTTATCATCATCAGATTGGTCGGGTCCTCCATGTGCAGCCAGGCCGAATCAACGGGTGACATCTGTTTTGTTTTGGCGGTCATAGGTGCACCTTCATTCACGCGGGCGCTCGCCGTCAACCCCGGTCAGCCCCTACTTGGTCCGGATCGTGAGTGGAGTGGAGGTTCGTCCAGAGTTTACCGAAAATCCCAAGCGCATTTGCCAGATCGAGTGCCACCTCACGTCAACGTCAGGTCAACGAGGGGGACCGTGGCGACGCAAGCCGAGCGCCGCCGCCGTATCCCAGTCGTCGCTCAACGCGGTATGACGAACAAATCTTGTGCCAACTTCACGTCGGAGGCGGGGCCGACGAAAACCACCTCATCTCCGGTCTCGATGGTCGTGTCGCCGCGGGGCACGACAAACTTCTTGCCGCGGATCACCGCTGCGACCACGCACTCGGCTGGCACCTTGATCTCCCGGATCTGCTTTCCTGATACCGAGGCATTTTCGGGCACAACGACGCCGACCAGACTTGCCACGCCCGCCCCGATCTCGAAGAGCTCTGCCACCCCGGGCCGGTCGAGGAAGTTCTCCACCATCGCCGCGGTGGCCCAAGGTGTGCTGATCGCCACGACGCCTTCCTTCTCCAAAAGAGGGAGATAGTCGGGGTCTTGGACGATGGCGATGACGCGCTTCATGCCGAGTTGCTTGGCCTGAAGCGCCGCGATCACGTTGCTTCCATCGTTGTTGGCAGCGGCGATCGCCACGTCGATGTTGTTTAGCCCGACCTGTTGGAGCACCTCTTTCTTGGTGCCGTCTCCTTGGAAGATCGGAAGGCCGTAGCGTGCTTCGAGCTCTTTGCAGACGCCCTCGTCGACTTCGACGAATGTGATCTGATGTTCGTGTGACCGGAAGACCAAGCGATACTCGTCTTTCGCCAGGAGACGATTCGC
>CAMYJN010000449.1 GCA_947258625.1 uncultured Polyangiaceae bacterium
TAGGTCGGGTTGGCGATCAGCTTGCCCTCGACGCGCGCGACCCGCACACCAGCGATTGGCCCTGCCCAAGGAAGAGGGCTCATGTGAATCGCGGCTGACGCGCCGACCATCGCGAGGACGTCGGACTGATTGCTTCCATCCGCGCTCATGACGGTCGCAATGACCTGCGTCTCGCACATGTAGCCGTCGGGAAAGAGTGGGCGGCAGGGGCGGTCGATCAGACGCGAGGTCAGCACCTCGTGATCGCGCTGCCTGGCCTCACGCTTGAAGAAGCCGCCTGGAATCTTGCCTGCGGCATAGGTCTTCTCGATGTAGTCGCAGGTCAGCGGAAAAAACGGCGCGCCGGGCCTTGCCTCTTTGTTTCCAACGACCGTGACTAGGACCACGGTCTCGCCACAGCTCACCAATACCGAGCCGGATGCCTGCTTGGCAATCCGGCCCGTCTCGATGGTGATCTCTTTGTCACCAATCTTTACGGATTCTCTAATTATCATCGCTCTCTTCGCCTTCCGCGCGGCACAACCGCGCATGCGGTCCGCGTTGACATCGAGAGCGGTCTCGGTCCCCGATTCCAGGATTTGAGCCAGACTCAAACCATCGAAGCGAAGAGCGAACTCCGGACCCGACGCAAAGCAACCAACGTTCTACCGGGGACAACGCCCCGGAGCTCAGCTTACTTCCGAATGCCAAGCTCTGAAATGATCTTGCGGTATCGCTCCACGTCCTGGCCACGGACGTAATCGAGAAGCCGACGTCGCTGGCTCACCATCTTCAGCAGACCTCGTCGGGAGTGATGATCCTTCTGATGCGTCTTGAAATGGTCGGTTAAATAGTTGATCCGCTCGCTCAAAATCGCGATCTGAACCTCGGGCGAACCCGTGTCCGTATCGTGATTGCGGAATTGACCGATCAGCTCGGATTTTCTATCGGCGGTCAGTGCCATGCGTTACTCGCGCTAATTCTCGTGAAAAATGGGTATTTCTATGCCTAAAGGGGGCGGAATATGGGCCGTGGCCTGGGGGGCGTCAAGGAGCCGATTGGAGGGGTCAGTCGCAGCGTCAGTGCCAGAGTCAGCGTCAGTGCCAGAGTCAGCGTCAGTGGCAGCGCCAGTGCCAGTGTCAGCGCCAGTGTCAGCGGCAGCGCCAGTGTCAGCGCCGGTGACAGTGCCGGCGCCAGCGGCAGTGTCAGCGAAGCCCCGTGGCGGCGGAGTCGCTCCACGGGGTGGCTGCGAATCTATCCTGATACCCTGGTCATCGGCGAATTACGACTTACTTTGCGCCGACATGGCCACCCCCTCCCAGATCCTCGTCTGCCCCAGCTGCCAGGCTCCGAACCGGATTCCGACCTCACGCCTCGGCGACGATCCACGCTGCGGCAAGTGCAAGCAGGAGCTTTTCAGCGGGCACCCCATCTCCCTCACCGATCAGACCTTCGACAAGCACCTGTCCCGAAGCGATCTCCCGCTCGTCGTGGACTTCTGGGCCCCCTGGTGTGGACCCTGCAAGATGATGGCGCCGTTTTTTGAACAAGCCGCCGTGGAGTTAGAGCCCAGGGTACGACTGGCCAAGGTCAATACCGATGAGAATCGGGCCCTCGGGATGCGTTATCAGATCAACAGCATTCCGACCACGGCGGTCTTCAAAGGAGGGCGGGAGGTCGCCCGGCAGCCCGGCGCCATGAATCTCCCCCAGCTCCTCCAGTGGATCAAATCCAACACCTAGCCCTCGGCACTGGCACTGACACTGACACTGGCGCTGACACTGGCGCTGGCACTGGCGCTGAAACTGACGCTGAAACTGACGCTGAAACTGACGCTGCCGCCCTCCCGGAACCGCTTCTTCGGGGGAATCACTCCCGGCGATGACTTTGGTATGTGCGTCAGCACCTGCGAGACCGAAGCGCCCGAGCTCGACGACAACTGCGGTCCGCAGATGGAGAGCTATCTCAACTGCATCGTGGACGATGGTTGCAACATTGCTTCGCTGGACTGTGTGGCCTAAGCCACAGCGTGGTCCGTTTGCCAAGGGGGCTGGTTGGTTTCCCGCGCTTCAGAGCCCGGCCCGGGAGGCGATCAGGTCGATCGCCTTTCTGGGATCGGACTGCCCGGTCGCGCCGAGTAGAACCACCGCGCGGTTGATCCCGAGGTCCTCGAGCTCGGGTAGGGCGTCCGGCCGCTTTGCGATCCGCCAATTCGTCGTGATGTCGATCGACTCGAATGGCCGCCCTGCCTGGGCGGCCATTTGTTTGAGCAGCGTGATCTTTTCACTGAGCTCCTGCTGAGAATCGCTCGGCGCGTACCAGCCGTCTGCGGCCTTCACGACGCGCTGTAGGGTCTTGGTGGACGTGCCGCCGATCAGAATTGGCGGATGAGGTGTCTGTACGGGGGTCGGATGGCTTTTGAAACCGTGCCAGGAAAGGAACTCGCTCTCGTGTTCGACGACATCGCCGCTCCAAACCTTCTTCACCGCCGCGAGATAGTCATCAAAGCGCGCGCCGCGCCGTTTGAATGGCGTGCCCATTGCGGCGTACTCCTCGGCAAGCCAGCCGATCCCGAGGCCTAACGTGAGACGTCCGCCGCTGAGCGCATCGAGGCTGGCGGCCTGCTTCGCAAAGAGGAGTGGATTGGTCTGCGGGAAGATGTTCACGCCGGTGCCGAGCCGGATCTTCTTCGTGGCGGCAGCCACATGGGACAAGGAAATCAACGGGTCGATGAACCAGGCCTCCGGCGGGATCCCCATCTTCCCGGAGCTGGCATACGGATACTTCGACTCGTAGTTCGTCGGGACGATGACGTGCTCAAAGGTCCACACCGATTCGATACCAGCCGCCTCAGCATGCTGGACCACGTCGACCATGCTCTCGGCGGTCGAGGGTCCGCCGACATTGATGGAGACGATTCCGATCTTCATGCCGACGGTCGTACCGCCTCGCTCCCCTTATGTCGATACCCCCCGACGCGGTCGCTGTCGCGGTCGCGGCCGCTGCCACTGTCGCTGCCACTGTCGCTGCCACTGGCACTGCCACTGACACTGGCACTGACACTGGCACTGGCCCTGCCACTGTCCTCACCCGATCTGCAACCAGCTCCAGCTCGCCGAAAGCAAGCGTCACTCCACCGGAGCTCTCGCCTCGAATCGTGCCACGAGCTTCTTGTCCGCGAACAGCATGAGCTTGGAGCCGTGGATTTCGTAGCGCGTGACCGTCCCGAGCGCGGTGAAGAGCTCTTGCTCTTGGTCCATGCCTTCGGGGCAGGCCATGCGAGTTGCACCCAAGGCGCCGAGCGTCAGTGATTGCCCGGAGGTTTCATACGAGC
>CAMYJN010000450.1 GCA_947258625.1 uncultured Polyangiaceae bacterium
GAAAAACCGGCGGGCGTCTCTCAGGCCTTGGCCGCGGGAGCCTTGTCCGGATCGAGCGGGAACTTCGGGGTGGTCCCGAGCTTCGCCAGCTTTTTCTTCCGGTCCTTGCCCTGAGCGGCGACCTTGCGGCGCCGTTTCGCCTTTGTCTTACCTGTATCCGACATTCAACTCGTCCTGGCCGCTGCGTGTACTGCGCCTCGGGCGGGCGGTCAAACCCCCGCCCCGGTGGCCAGGGCCACGGCTCGCAAATAGCCCGCGTGCAGGCGCTTTGTGACCGGACCTGGCACCCCAGACCCGATCGTTCGCCCTTCGGCAGACACCACCGGCATCACCTCTCGAATGCTGCTCGTGAGGAAGGCTTCGTCGGCGCCGTACAGATCCTCGGGGCGTACTTCACCTTCTTCGACCTCGATGCCTTCTTCGACTGCTGTGGCGATGACCGTCGCCCGGGTGATGCCGACCAGGATCCCCGGCTGGGGCTCGGGGGTTCGCACCTTGCCGTCCTTCACGATGAAGAGGTTGCTCGATGCGCCTTCGAGGATCTGGCCGTCGCGTCCAAGCATGAGGGCCTCTTGCGCACCCTTTTGGTTGGCCTCGTGGACCGCAAGGAGGTTTGCCAAATAGTTCGACGCCTTGGCACCCGCCGCCCGCGCATCATCCGTCGGCCTTGACGCCTCGAGCAGCGCGACCGCGATGCCCCGCTCGTAGCGCTCAGCGGGCGGCACCGATACGGGAGCTGCAATGATGACCCGGAGTGGAGCGCTGGCGGTGGTCGGATCGTAAGTGAGCGGGCCCGTCCCCCGTGTCACGATGACGCGCACGTACCAGTCACCCTCGCCTGCTGCGTCGAGCGTCGCGCGCACCTCCGACGAAAGCGTCTCGACCGACACCGGCATGGGAATCATGATGCGGGCGGCCGAACGTGCGAGCCGTTCCAGATGTTCCATTTCGGCAAAGGGGATCCCCGCGTAGGTCCGATACACCTCGAACACGCTGTCGCCATAGAGGAAACCCCGGTCGAAGACCGACACGCGTGCCTCGTCGCTATCGACGACCTCGCCATCGATTGCGACCTTTCCCATGGCCATGGTTCAACCCTTCAGCTCTGCCAGCAGCTCCGCAGCCTGCGCGTGGCCGGCATCTTCTGCAAGGGCCCTCTCGAGCATCGTGATCGCTTTGCGCTTGTCGTCAGTCTTCGCGGCGATGTCGCCAAGGTAGAAATAGACATCGGCTTTCTGGATGCCCGAGTCCGGCTCGAGTTTCTGAAGTAGCAACGCCCGAAAGCTCTTCTGCGCGCGGTCGAGGTCGCCAGCCGAATGGGTGAGCTTGCCGAGGTCTCGAAGGATCGCGACATTGGTGAGATCGATCTTGAAGGCGGCATCGTACGCAGCGAGCGCACCCTCTGCATCACCCATCGCCGCCAACGCTTGGCCGAGCCTGTGCTGATGTGCGGCGAGGTCCTTGCTTCGCTGCCTTCCGTAACTTTCGATGATCTGGCGGAGGATCGGCACGGCATCCTGTTGGCGATCCGCAGCCATGTACAGATCGCAAAGCGGAACCAACGCACCCCGATCGGAGCTGTCGAGCTCGACCGCGCGCTCGAGATAGCTCGCGGCTTCGCCGGGGGAATCGAGCTTGTCCCGGTAGATGTCGGAAATCGCTCGCAGGAGCGTTAGCCGTTCGGCGTCCGAGCTTGCGACTCGAAGCTCCGCGTCCATGACCTCGACCAGCGCACGGTAGTCACCGCCAGTTTCGTAGTAGGCCTTGAGCCTCTTGCGAGTCTCCGCGTCCTCTGGGAATCGTTCGTAGGCCCCCCGAAGCGCCCGCCCGGCCTGTGCGACATCGCCGACCTGCTGTTCCCAGACGTCCGCACCACGGTGCACGAGCTCGATGGCCGCTGCCCCGTCCAGGCGGCCGGCGAGCCGTTCGAGGGTGTCGGCGACACGGGTCCAGCTGCCTTTGCGTTCGTACAGGCCAGCCAGCGCGCGAAGGGAGTCCTCATCGGCGCCGAGGTCCGTGTTGATGCGCTCGTAGATCACGATCGCAGCGTCCTCATCGTTGCGCTTTGCGACGTGAAGCTCCGCGACGCGTGCGAGCAGGCCGCGCTGCGCCTCGTCCGATGCGTGGGCGACCCTCGAAAGGAGCAAGGCGATGAGCTCGTCCCATGCGCCCGTCGCCTGGTAGAGCCTGTCGAGGTCTGCGTTTGCCACTTCGTTGTTCGGATCGGCGAGCAGAACCTGCCGGAACATGTCGATCGCGGCAGCCTCGTCGCGGAACGAGTGCTCATGGAGCTGCGCGAGCCGGAGCTGCATGGCAATCCGGTCTTCGTCGCTGGCCCAATCCGCCCGGCGTTCGAGCAGGCCGCGAAGCGCTTCGAGCCGGTCGTTGTCTCGATAGAGCGCTTCGAGCGCGTCCATGGTGCTCGCGTCGTTCTCGTCGATCTCGAATGCGACCTCGTAGGCCCGAATGGCGGCCCGCGGATCGTCGAGCTGGTCCCGGTACACTTTTCCGGTTGCCCGCGCCACCTGGGCACGTTCTTCGCCAGCCGCGATTTCCATTTGGCGCTCCAGCAGGCCAACGACTTCGTTCCATCGCGATTGATCGCGTCGAATCTCGGACAGCGCCCGAAGGGCATCCAGATCGTCCGGCTCGATGGCGATCAGCTCCTGGTAGCAGTCCGCTGCGAGCTCTGGCTCGGTAAGCTCCGTGCGTGCGAGCTCGGCGGCCTCGCGCAGAAGATCGACGCGCCGATCGCTGCTCGGGTCGACTTCGGCCCAGGCGCGAAGCGCGTTCACCAAGTCCCCGGTCCGTCCCTGGGTTCGAATCAAGTCGACGCGCTGAGAGTGCGCTTCGAGGGGTTCCGGATCGAGCTCGAGCGCTTGGCTGAGGGCTCGTTCGGCGGAGCGCGGATCCGCCAGCCGGTCGCGGTACCAGCCGGCCGATCGCAGGCGCAGCTCGTACATCTCCCGTCGGTCGAGGTCGCCGTGTGCAGCGATTTCTTCGACCAAGCCGTCGAGCTCCGCCCAATGTTCCGATACTTCGGCGAGGCGCTCGAGGGAATCGATCAGGGTCATGTCGCGCGGGTCCGTTCGCACCGCATCGCGAAGGGCCTGTAACGCCTGCTCGGGACGTCCGATGTCATTTTCCCAGATTGCAGCCGCCTCGGTGAGGAGCGCGACGCGATCGGCATCGGTCGCCGCGAGCTGAACGCGCTGCTCGTAGAGCCGCACGACCTCTTCGAGATTGCCGGCGCCCCGGTAGTACTCCTCGAGCAGGTCGAGCGCGCTTGCCGCGACCTGTGGTTTT
>CAMYJN010000451.1 GCA_947258625.1 uncultured Polyangiaceae bacterium
CGGCGCTCATCGGCAAGTGGCACCTCGGCGTGCATCGCACGCAGGTGCCATCGGCGCGGGGCTTCGATTACCAGTACGGATTCTACGGCGCTTCTTCGCTGTACACGCCCGAGGAAAACTGGTCGGGCGTGATCAACCACAAGCAAAAGGCTTTCAGCGCGCAGCACCAATGGAAGACCGGCCGCAAAGACCAGGCGGCCATCCTCCGCAACGGCAAGGAAATCATTGAAGACCGATACCTGACCGACGCCTTCCGCGACGAGATGTTGGAGTACATGGAGGAGAAGAAGGACGAGCCCTTCTTCATCTACGGCGCGTTCTCGGCGCCTCACGTGCCCTTCCAAGCGCCGGTCGAATACTACTGCATGTACCCGCAGGTGGAAGACGAGAACAAGCGAGTGTACTACTCGATGATCTCGTCCCTCGACGATGCGATCGGCGCGATCAGTCAGAAGATCAAAGACCTCGGCATCGAAGAAGACACGCTGATCTTCTTCATCAGCGACAACGGTGGCGCATCGTACACCCACGCGACCGACAACGGCCCCCTCAAGGCGGGCAAGCTCACGCAGTTCGAGGGCGGCATCCGGGTGCCTTTCATGATGAAGTGGAAGGGCAAGATCCCGGCCGGCACACGCTACAAGTACCCTGTGTCTTCGACCGACATCTTCGCCACCTCGGTCGCCGCGGCGGGGGGCGTCTTGCCCGATGACCGTGAGTACGACGGTGTCGACCTCCTTCCCTACGTGACCGGGAAGAACAAGAACCGCCCCCACCAGTCGCTCTTCTGGCGAGCCGATCACATCTGGGCGCTTCGCGACGGCGACTACAAGCTCATCTTGAGCACGCGAGACGGCTGGGCCGAGCTCTACAATCTCATCACCGACCAGTCCGAAGAGATCAATCTGAAGGAGCAGATGCCGGAGCTTTACGACAAGCTCCACGAAGAGCACGAGGAGTGGCAGAAGAACAAGCTCAAGGTGAAACCGATGTGGCCTCGCATCATGGACAAGCGGTTCGTCATCGACGGCAAGGACTACTACTTCCCGGCTTAAGGGACCGATGCAATGAAGAAACTCATCCCTGCCCTTGCCCTTCTCACCCTTTGCACTGCGGTGTGGTTCCCGCCGAGCTCGGCGTCAGCCGTCCCGAAGATGGACGTCAAGGTCGCTGTTGGGGTCGGCAGCACGACGATCGTACCCCGGTACCCGAGCATCAATCTCTACGAAGGTGACGACCCGGTGAACCCCGGGGACTACATCGGGACGGTGGGCGGCCGCAACGGGCAAAGCTTCTTCAATTGGGGCATGCAAATTGGCGCGCGTGTCACGTTCGACAATAAGGTTTTCTTCGAGATGGACGCAGGCTTCAGTCGCTTCTACTTCGACTACGGGCCCCAAATTAGAACGTTCGCGTTGGCGGACGAAGAGAACCCCGCCGCCGTAGACCTGTTGTTCGGCAAGAGGGTTCGGATGAACCAGATGGAGATTCCACTTCTCGCCGGCTACCGCCCGTACGCGAACCCGTATTTCAAAATCTTCGTCTACGGAGGCTGGATCAGCACGTTCAACCTTCGCGGCTACGTGGAGTCGGACGACAATCGAAAGGCGCTCCGGTTCAAGCCGAAGGATATCCCTGGATACCCGCTGGCAATCTACCTCGCCGGGTTGCGCATCGGCACCCAGTTCGACCTTGGGCCGCTGAACTTCGATTTCAGTTATACCATCGGGATGAACAGCCTGACCGCAACAGACTTCCGAACGAACACGCACGTGTTCAAGTTCTTTCTCGGTTGGCTCTTTTAGAGCCGCGGGTTGTCCCGCCCCACCGCCCCCACACGAGCTCCTGGGCTGGCTCTTTTAGGAGCCTGCGGCGCCGAAGAAGGATTTCACTTTGTCGTGGAGCTCGTGGAGGTGTTTGCTCGCGTGGTCTCGCTGGCCGGCGTCGAGGAGGCCGTAGACGAAGAGCAGCGCTTGGCGCCCTTCCGCTCGTCGCGCTGAGGGCGGCCGCGCATTGGGGCCCCAGTCCTCGCGGTTCTTCCATTCTTCCCACATCGCATCGCGGATCGTCGCTGCATCGGGGTGGGTTCGAGCCAGCTTGGCAAACCGTGCGACGCGCCGCTCGTCGGCCTCGAGTCGGACGGCCGCTTCATCGGGGAGGTTTGCTACGTATCGGCGAAGCGCCGCTTCTTGCCCGTCCGTGAGGCTTCCCGCCCAATCCTCCACCGCATCGACGAACTGGCCCTGGCGCTCCTGAACACGCTCTTCACGAGGCGCGGCCAGCTCTTCTCGCGCCTCTTCGAGTCGCTTCTCGATTCGCTTCTCGACGAAATCAATCTGATCGTCTCGAAGGGTGGCCATGATCGGCGCGGCTTCGTCGATGATGGCGCCCGCGACGGTGTCGATGAGGCCGTCCACCTGGCGCTCCATCCCGAGAAGCTTCTGTTCGGTGAGCCCCTTGGCGATGGCCACGTCGACCGTGGCCACCAGCATGTCGATCTTGCCTCCAAGGGCGACCGGCGCGGCAGCCATCAGCTTGTCGACCGAAGCCCGCGTGGCCGTGGTTTGCGCTTCGTCGAAGTTGAACTCCACGGCGATCTGGCGTGTCACCCAGCGAGCCCCGAGGTTTTGCAGGAGCCCAGTGCAGCCCACCGCCAGAACGAGGAGCAGACTCAGGGCGACGACGGCGGAACGCCGGGAATTACCAGAGTGACGGGAGGGGAAAGTCATGAAGGAAGCCGGACAGCGAGCCGAGCCCCCAAACTCTGGGGCCGAAACGACGGGACCGCAATCGGTGGCGACTTCGCCCAAAAAACAGAGCGGGGCCGAGGGCCGGGTTCAGTAGAGCTCGGGAACGAAGTTCTGATCGTCGAGCGGCGGGCGGACGTACTTTTGCTTGCTTTGCCGATCGGGAAGCTTGAGGTCGGGCTGGTGCACTTCTTGGTAGGGAATCAGGCTCAAGAAGTGTGAAATGACATTGAGGCGGGCGCGGCGCTTGTCGTCGCCTTGTACGACATACCAGGGGGCCTGCTTGATGTCGGTGTGTGCGAACATCTCGTCCTTGGCCCTCGAGTAGTCGACCCAAAATTTGCGGGACTGCAGATCGACGTCGCTGATCTTCCAGCGTCGAATCGGATCTTCGATGCGCTTTTGAAAGCGGCGCTCCTGCTCATCGTCGCTGACGGAGAACCAGTACTTAATCAGGATGATCCCGGAACGAACCAGCATACGCTCGAATTGGGGACAAGAACGGAGGAACTCGCGATACTCCTCTTCGGTGCAGTAGCCCATGACCTTTTCGACG
>CAMYJN010000452.1 GCA_947258625.1 uncultured Polyangiaceae bacterium
GAAACACCTCGAGCTGAACCGTCGAACCCACAGGTCCCCGAAGCCGTTCTACGATTTCCTCGTAGTCGAGCTCTCGAACCGAAACCCCGTTGATCGCGATGATCACGTCGTTCGTCCGGATGCCTGCGAGGTCGGCTGCTCCCCCAGCCGGCGCCTCGACGACGCGGAGGCCTCCACCCTCTGAATAGCCGAGCTTGGCGTGGATTCCGCCAGCCGGTTGTCCTCGCCCCGCGCCCCCGCAGGAGGCGAGAAAAGCAAAGCCCATGGCGAGCGCGGCGGCTTTTCGAGATAGCGGGCTCATCCTCGCGCACGGGCATAGCCGGGTTCTCGAGGAGTGCAAACCTTCACCGAGGCAAGATTGACACCGGGGCCCGCCGCGGTACCATTCGCTCAACCCCTCGGAACTGTAGCGGAAACTGCTCTTGGGCCGGAACGATGTATAAGCTCGTCATCTCGGACGACAAAGGTCACACGACCATCGTACCGCTATTGCGCGACGAGATCACGATCGGTCGAGAGGACGGGAACAGCATTCGGCTGACCGAACGAAACGTCTCTCGCAGTCACGCACGCCTGTTGAAACGTAATGAAGCTTACATCGTCGAGGATCTCGGCTCGTACAACGGCGTCACGATCAACGGTGAGCGAATCGACGAGAAGGCGGAATTGGCCGTCGGCGATCAGCTAGGGATCGGCGACTACGACCTGGCGTTTCAGTCCGACGCTCCAGCGACTCAAAGAAAGATGACTGCGGCTGCGCCGAAGCCCAAGAGCGCACCGCCTCCAAGATTGGTCGTGCTCAGCGATCCAGTGATCGGTGCCGAGTTCAGCTTGAGCAAACCGGTGCTTCGAATCGGCCGCGACGAGCGACTCGACATCTGGATCAATCACAAGTCCATCTCGCACGAGCATGCCGAAATGCAATTAAAGGAAGGCACGGTGACGGTCTTCGATCTCGACAGTGCCAATGGGATGCGGGTTAACGGCGTGCCCGTGTCGCGTGCCGTGCTCGAAGCCGGGGACATCCTCGAGCTCGGCAAGGTTCGATTCCGTTTCGTCCCCCCCGAGGGTGCGCGAAGCCTGGATCCGGTTCCCCTCGAAGCCGTGTCGGACGGCCCGCCCGCAGCGTCGCGCAAGGCGGGGATTGCGATTTCGGTGATCGGCTTGCTGCTGCTTGCTGGGGCCGGCGCGGTGTTGACCACGATGCGTAAGGAGCCGGAACGCATCGCTCCTGCCGAGCGACCACCGGTCGTTGTCGCGGCGCTCTCTCCCGAAGTCGAGGCCATGCCTGAAGAGGCGGTCAGCGCTGCTGGCGACTGGGATGGCCAAGCGATCGACGAGCCACAGGAGTGGGAGGGGAGGCTTGCCCAGGCCCGGGAGGCTCTGGCGGGTGGCGAGATCGACGAGGCATACGCCATTGCAAACGATCTGCCCGCGGACAGCGTCTTGCGAGAAACACCGGAGTTCGGCGAGATCCGGTACCGCTACGCGCAGTCACACATCAGCGACGGCGAACGTGCGCTCGAGGCAAGGGACCTCGATCGGGTTCATCGCGAAGCCAAGCTCGTGCTCGAGCTCGATGAGATCACTTCGAAGCAGCGCTCGGACGCCAAGCGCCTCATGAGAAGGGTGCGGGCTGCCAAGCCGGATTCCGAGCCACGCCCCAAGCGGGAAGCCGAGCCGGTCACTGCGCCCGATCCGAATCTGGCCCTCGAGGAGGCCTATGCGTGCGTGGCTCGGGGAGACAACGTCTGCGTGATCGAGGCTCTCGGCGAGGGCAAGGCCCGCAGCCCCGCGGCCCTGGCGCTCTTGATCGAGACCTACCGGGCGATGGACGACCTGACCGCCGCCCGAAAGCACATGAATACCTTCGTCAAACTGTATCCGGACAACCCCAGGACCCCAAAGTACCGCCAGATGTTGGCCTCGGAGTGACGCAGAGGCGCAGAATCGTTGATTAATGGGCTCCGCCCGTGACAAACTGAGGCAGGGTGTTTGGGGGAACACAAGGCAGGCGGGTTTCGGCCGCGTGGTCGGCATGGGCGATGGTGCTGGTCTTGGGGGCATCGGTCCTTCCGAGCGGCGCTCAGGCCCAGGTGGCGACCCTCACCGACGGCGGCATGGACCTGCACCTGTTTCGACCCGCCGTCGACTCGAGAGGGTACTTCAGCGTCAACGGCAGCGAGGTCATGCCTCACAAGGATTTCAGCTTCGGGCTCGTCCTCGACGCGGGCTTCGGGATCCTTCGATACAACGGCTTTGACAACAACCCCAACGGTGCAGCCGACACTGCCGCGCGTCAGAGCCGAATCGCCAAGCAGGCGTTCACCGGGACGTTCATGTTTAGCTACGGGCTGTTCGATCGCTTGATTCTCGGCATCCAGCTTCCGATCACCTTCTTTCGAGGGGACGCGGTTCAGACGCCGGATCGTATGCCCGATGGGACCTGCACCGGTGCAACATCCGCCGGTTGTCTCTACAACTACCAGGCGGGCGGATTGCGGTCACAAGGTGTCGGCGACCTGACCATCGTTGCCAAGGCGCGCCTACTCAACCTCGGGGAGCTTCCGGTCGGCATTGCGGTGACCCTGCGTGCGGGTTTCCCGACGGCCAAGTCAACGCAGTTCGCTGGGGAGCCGGGCTACTCCCTTTGGCCCACGGCCGTGTTCGAGTTTCAGCCGATCGAAAAGATCCGACTCGCGCTCGAAGGCGGCTATCGATGGACCTCCGGCCAGGGCGCGAGCTTCATCTGGGACGGGCTGTCCGACCCTGCGGGGCTTGGCGTTAATCCCACGGCCAACGCGGTCGATCCGGTCGACCAAGGGACGGGTCGGCGCTTTACCTACGACGATCTGATCACGTTCGGCTTTGGCTCGGCCTTCCGCATCGCGAGCTCACTCGACTTCATCATCGAGTTCTACGGCAGCCAAATCGCCCGAGAAATCGGCACCAAAGGCACCCTTTCGATGGAGGTTCTCGGCGGGTTCAAGTACTTCGTCACCAACAAGAGCTTCCTGTTCATCGCGGCCGGCGCCGGAATTCCGAAGACCGGTTTTGAAGCGGCCGACATTCGCGCAACGCTCGGGTTCATCTACGAGCCGGCCGTCGGGGACCGCGACAAAGACGGGATTGCCGATGATGACGATGGTTGTCCGGACGAAGCGGAAGACCGGGACGGCTTCGAGGATCGCGATGGCTGCCCGGATCTCGACAACGACGGCGACGGAATCCTCGATGTGGATGACGCCTGTCCGTTGGTCAAAGAGGACTACGACGGCGATCGCGACGAGGAC
>CAMYJN010000453.1 GCA_947258625.1 uncultured Polyangiaceae bacterium
ATCCCAGCGGCGAGCCGCTCCTTGATGTCGAGGAATTCGGTCACGCTCAGCTCGCGACTGTGCATGTCCTCGGTGTGCACCTGCACGTACTGCCAACGCCCCACCCGCGTCCGCACCGCAAGACAGATGAAGGGTTCGTTGACGACGGCTTCCTGCGCGTGCCGGATGATCGAAGGCATCGCCGTATCCCGCAGCGGCGCACCGACCTCGGTGTTGGCGAACTGCTCGAACTCGTGCTCGAGATCCGACCAAAGTAGAAACTGACGGTCGAGCGCCTTCAATCGCCTGAACAGGAGATAGACGGGTTCGCGGTGCGAGTGAAGGAGCTCGTCGAGCAGCTGGATCATTCTTGTTCCTCGGGCGGGACACGAATGTCCCCTAAGAAATCATACCAATCGATCCCCTCTAGGATTCCGCGTGCGTGAGGGCTCTTAGCAAAATGGACGCGGGGCCGCCCGCGAAGCTTGTCGAGCTCCGGGGTGTGATTGCTCACGACCACGCCGAGTGTGTCTCCCGAAAGCATGTCCCAGTCGTTCCCTGAATCGCCGGCGACGAGCAGACGCTGAGGCTCGAGGTTCCATTTGAAGCAAAAGAACCGAATCGCGAATCCGCAGGAGGCGCGGATCGGGAGCACGTCCAGATAGATCTCATGATCCAAAATGGTAGTCACCCGAAGCCCCTCTTGGCGAACGCGGCGGCGGATTTGCTTGAGATTCGGTGCGCGCTTGGGGTCGAGCCGGTACCGGAGCCGATACTTGGCTTCCGACTGGTGAACGCGGTCGAGGCCAGGAATCCCCCCAAGGACCCGGTGCACTTCGTTCGGGTCCCAGCGGTAGCGAATCTGGCGCTCCCAGGAACGGTCGGGCAGCAAATGAGTTCCGTAGTGAAGCTCGGTTCCCGCGGCAGTGATGAGGACATCGGGAACCGGCATGTGGAGCTCGTCCATGAGGGCGAGCGCTTCGCTCAAGGTTCGTCCGGTCGCGATGCCGAAACCCACCTTGGCATCGGTGCTCTCCAGGCGCTCCATCAGCGTCGCCATGGCTTCGTCGTCTCCGGTCAGTGTGTCGTCGACGTCGGTGACGAGCAGCCTGTCCATGCCGGCGAGCCTGGTTTGAGGCCGATGGACGGGCACGTGGCGCGTGTCCTTCACGACCTTTGTGGCCTCTTCGACGTATCGACTGGCGTGGCTGTCCCAGGAGTAGTTCGCGTGGGCCGCGGCCAGCCCATCTTCGGACCAGCGCGACCAGCGCTTGGCGTCGCTCAGCGCGTCACGAATCGCTTCGCCGATCGCGTTAGAATCGAGCGCGTCGACGAGAATTCCGTTGTCGCAGGTCCCGATGATGTCCTGCGGGCCGCCGTCGTTCGTGGCTACGACCGGCACGCCGGTGGCCGCGGCTTCGAGTAGCGTGAGGCCGAAAGGCTCGGTGAGCGCAGGGTTGACGAACAGCCCTTTCGTCTCGGCGGCAAGCCGGTAGAGCTCGGGCACATCGCTCGACTCGTGATGTTTGGGATAGGCGACGCTGCCGTACAGGTCGTAGCGATCGATCAGTGTGAGGATCTGAGTCAAGACGCGGCGCGGGCCGGCGCCCATCTCGGCGATGTCGTCGCGGTTCCCGGCGACGATGACCAGGTTGGCCATGTCGCGAAGGCCTTCGGTTTCGCCGAACGCGCGGACCAGGCCTTCGAAGTTCTTCCGCTCGTCGGCGCGGGCCAGCGCCAGGACCATCGGCTTGGCCGGGTCCTTCAGGAATCGGCCGAGCTCGTCGGCGATCCGCGGGCGTTCCCAGTCCGCGCCGGGCGGCGAGAAACGCGAAAGATCGACGCCGGGCGGGATGACCTGCATGCGGTCGGGCTGGTAGTGGTCGTAGAGCTCGTATTGTTCTCGCACCTCTTGGCGCGTGCTGGCAATGACGAGCGCCGCGCTTTCGAGCGTGCGCTCTTCGGCTTCGATGCGTTGCACGAAGCGGTAGGTCTTCTCGCTGGCTTCGCCCTTGGCCGCGAGCCGGAGCTGCTTGACCCGTCCAAGTGAGTGGCCTGTGAAAACGAACGGAACACCGAGGAGCTTCGCCAAACGCGAGCCCACGTAGCCGGCATCGGCGTAGTGCCCGTGGATCAGGTTGGGTGGGCGCTCCTGCATCCGCACGTAGCGGGTCAGCTGGTCGAGCATGCTGTCGAGGTGCTCCCAGAGCGATTCTTTTCGCAGGTAGCGCCGTGGGCCGAAGGGGATGCGAACGATTTGAGCGCCGCGGCTGATCGGTTCGAAAGGCCGCGCGTAGATCGGATTGACGCGTTTGTCCTGAATCAGGCGCGTGACGACGTCGACGCGCTCGACTTCCGGATGCTCGGAGAGCGCTCTGGCCTGATCGACGACGTACGAGACCTGTCCGCCCGTGTCCGCGTCGCGGGAACCAGCCCGTGAATCGTCAGTGACAGGATGTACAAAGAATGCGCTCCGGGCGCGCTGATCGTGCCGGCGCTGGTGTCGACCGCCCATTCGGTCAAGTGTCTCTCGTAGAGCGCGAAGTCGGTCGTGGTGGCACCGCGAATACTGCAGAGGTCTGCGGCGAACGCGGCGGCGCGGTCGAGGGTGACCTGATCGCCCCATTCCTGCAGCAGCCCCAGGCATACGACGGCGCTGAACGCATCGCCTGCGCCCACCGTGTCGATCAGATTCTTCAGCGGCGCGGCCTGTGCTTGGAACGTGTCCTTGCCACCGGCGATCGAAAGCGCGCCTTTCGATCCTCGGGTGATGATGAGGCGGTCGATCGAGTTCTCGCGTGCAAGGCCGAGCGCCGCATCGCGGCAGTCCTCGAACGAGGCGGTGGGCTTCGAGGTGAGCTCGGACAGCTCGTCGTCGTTGAGCTTTACCCAGTTCCCGGTCGACAGGCACCATTGCACTTTGTCTTTGGTCCACCAGGGGTCCCGAAGGTTGATGTCGACGAAGGAAGGCGCGTCGGTCTGAGCTCTGAGCTTGCGAAGCGTCGCCCAGCTCTCCTCGGAGCGAAGGGCGAGCGACCCGTGATAGAGCAGGCCTGCCGGGTCTTCGAAGGCAGTGCGGAGCGCGGGTTCAGCGCGGATGGCGTCCCAGGCTTGCCCGGGCGCGATCTCGAAGTGGTTTTGCCCGTCCACCACCGAGGCGGTCACCCGGCCGGTCGGATGCTTCGGGTCGACCTGCATCCCGTTGGTCATCAGGTCCCAACTCGTCATCCGTTCGAGGATCTCTCGGCCCTCGGCGTCCTCACCGACCGCGCTAATCACCAGAGGATTCGAGTTGAACCCTCGCAAATGCCAGG